>NZ_JBEYVC010000006.1:0-144457 GCF_040643855.1 Streptomyces sp. NPDC047072
TCGCCGAACGTCTCTACGCCATCCACGCCCGGCGCGACGGCTTCCGCCACTACTCCGAACCACTGCCCGACTGAACCCGCCCGCGCCGTCCCCGCGAGGGGAACGGCCCGCCGGGAACGGCCGAGCCGAGCAGCCTGTGGATGTCAGTAGCCGATGGTGAACCGGCGCTGCACGAAGCGCGGCAGCTCGGCCTCGTCGATTAGGGCGATGGCCGCGTCCTCCACCGAGATGCGGCTGCGGCCCTCGGCGTCAAGGACCGGCTGGTCGCCGCCGATCCGGAAGCGGCCGGTGCGCTCGCCCGGGCCGATCTCCTCCGCGGGGCTGAAGTAGGTCCACAGCCGGTTCGAGGCGCGCAGGACGGCCAGGGCGTCGCGGTGACCGCGGACCGCCGCGGCGTAGGCGCGCGGCAGTCCGATCTGGTCGAGCGTGGCGTGTAGCAGCTCGTCGGAGTCCGCCCGCACCACTCCCGGTTCGATCTCAAGGCTGCCGGCGCCGCCGATCACGATGAGCCGGGTCCGTGGCCGGCTCTCCAGGGCCTTCAACAGGGCCCGTGCCGCCGTCGCGTAGACGGTCGGGTCGGCGATGGAGCGCCGTACGGTGTCCGCGAAGTCCCTGGCGGCGTTGCCCGGCTGGAATCCGCTGATCAGGACGTCGAGTCCGGGCAGGACGCCGGCGATGCTCTCCGGGTCCAGGACGTCGACGTTCGTCCATGTGATGTCGTCGCGCTGCTCCTCGCGCCGGGCCTGAACGGCGTCCCGGCTGAACGCCTTGACGCGGTGGCCACGGTCGAGGGCCTCGGTGACGACCCGGCTGCCGATGGTGCCGGTCGCTCCGATGACTCCGATGTGCATGGTTCTCCCCCTGCGCATGCAGTAGTAGGACGCCAGCCAGTGTGGGTGACGCCGTGCGAAAACTATACGCCGTGAAGTTTTCATACGTGGAGCAGTAAGTAAACGCTGTAGAGTGCCTGGTGTGACAGTCACGGGAAGGCGCGAGCGGCTACGGGCCGAGACCACGGCCGACATCAAGAAGACGGCACTGGCGTTGATGGCCTCGGGCGGGCCGGACGCCATCACCCTGCGGGCCATCGCCCGCGAGATGGGCATGACCGCCAACGCCATCTACGGGTACTTCCCGACCAGGGACGACCTCGTCACCACGCTGATCAGCGAGGTCTACACCGCCCTGGCCGACGCGGTGGACACTGCCTGGGAGGCCGCGTCCTCAGCCGATCCCGCCGTCCGGATCGAGGCATGGGCCACCGCCTTCCGGACGTGGGCCCTGGTCAACCCCCAGGGGTTCCGTCTCATCTACGGCGACCCCGTGCCCGGCTACCAGGCCCCCGAGGGAGGCCCCGCCCCGGATGCCGCGCGCCGGGTCTGCATCGGGCTCGCCGCCCTTGCCGCGGCCGCCTGGCCGCACGCCCGCCACCGCTACCAGGACAGCGCCTTCGACTGGCCCGACTTCGACCCCGGGCTCCTGGAGAAGGTGCGTCCGGCCTTCCCCGACCTGCCACCCGCGGGCGTCGCCCTCGCCCTGCGCATCTGGGGACACCTGCACGGCCTGGTCGCACTGGAGGTCTACGGCCACCTGCGCACCCAGACCGTCAGCCCGGACAAGCTCTTCCGGGAGGAAGTCGCCCAGCTCCTGGAGACCCTGGGTCTTCCGCGCCGACGCTGAGCGTCCCGGGTGCCGCGAGGCTCCTCGAACTCAGGTGCTCCACAGCACGGTGCCGCCCTCCGTGATGACGACCTTGCCGTCCTTGCGGAGGGTCAGTTTCGCGGACGGGTGGCCGTAGGTGTTCGAGGCCCAGATGGGCCGGTCCTCGCCGTTGTGGACGACGAGGTTGCCGTCCGCCTGGAAGCGGGCCGTGTGGCCCTCGCCGAAGGTCATGGCCGCCCAGGTCGGCTTGTCGTTCTCGTCGTAGACGACGAGGTTGCCGTCGGCCTGCATGGTCATCCGGATGCGGTTGGTACGCCAGGACTCGCCGGTGGAGAGGACGTTCGTGGCCGAGACGACCGTCTGGGTCCACACCGGCGCCGCGGGCTTCTTGGTCTCCTTGGTGACGGTCTTGCGCGTGGCGGTGGGGGAGGGGGCCCTGGTCGTCGGCGGGGTCTCGGGCTTCGGCTCCGCGCGCACGACGGTCGTCCGGGTGGGGGCCGGCTTCGCCGTCTTCTTCGTGGGCGTGGGGCTCGGCTCGGCCGGTTTCTCCGAAGCCGTCGGGGACGGCGAGCGCTCGGGGGCCGGGACCACGTTCCGGGCCGCGGTCTCCCGGTCGGCCTCGTCGGTGCCCGACACGAGCAGGGGGACCACGAGGAGTACGGCCGTCGTGGTCGCGGCCACCGCGGCCGTCCAGCCCGTGGCGGCCCACACACGCGGGCCCGGGGTCATGCCCCGGGGAGCCCGGGCCGGTCTGCGGCGGAAGGTGTCCGCGAAGCGCCGCGCGGGCTCGGGCGCCCCCGACTGCGGTACGGACTCGATGGGTTCGGGCATGGTGTCGGACTCCGGGAGGTGGGTTACGGCAGGTCCTGTTCGTCCAGCTGCATCAGCTGGGCGGGGTCGGGCGCGGTGAGGTCGGAGACCCGCATGGCCTGGCGTTCCGTCATGTGCTGGAACAGCTGCCGGGCCGTACGGCCGTTGCCGAACTGGGCGCCCCGGGGGATGCGTTCGACATGCTCGGCGAGGGCCTTGCGGGCGGCGGCGGTGAGTTCGTAGCGGTGCCGCTGGGCGTGGTGCTCGACGATGCTGACGAGTTCGGCCGAGGTGTAGTCGGCGAAGTGCAGGGCGCGGGTGAAGCGGGAGGACAGGCCCGGGTTCGACGCGACGAAGCGGTCCATGTCGTCGGGGTATCCGGCGGCGATCACGACGACCTCGTCCCGGTGGTCCTCCATGAGCTTGACGAGCGTGGCGATGGCCTCGGTGCCGAAGTCGTTGGTGGCGCCGGCCGGGACGAGGGCGTACGCCTCGTCGATGAAGAGGACGCCGCCGCGGGCGCGGAGGAACGCCTCGGAGGTCTTGGGGCCGGTGTGGCCGACGTACTCGCCGACGAGGGCGCTGCGGTCGACCTCGACCAGGTGGCCGCGGGAGAGCAGGCCGAGCGCCCTGAGGAGACGGCCGTAGAGACGGGCGACGGTGGTCTTTCCGGTGCCGGGGTTGCCCGCGAAGACCAGGTGGCGGCTGAGCGGCGGGGCCGGCAGCCCGGCCTGCTCGCGCAGCCGTACGGTCTGCATCAGCTTGACCATCCCGCCCACGTCCCGCTTGACGCCGTCCAGGCCGACCAGCTCGTCGAGTTCGCCCAGCAGGTCCTCCAGGGTCTCCGGCTCCGGCTCGGGCTCGCCCCGCTGCCACCACTCCTCGCCGGAGGAGGCGGAGCCGGGGGCAGTCCCCGCGAGAGGCCCGGCACGTCTGGCGGGGTCGGCGGGAGTGCCAGGGCTGGACGACCCGGACCCCCCGGCCGGCCCGGACGACGGCGGTGGCCCCGCCGGCCGGTCCGCCAGCGTCGGCAGTACGGCCGTACGGACCCGGATCGCCGCGCAGTCCTCGAACACCGGCTCGGCCCCGTCGGCCAGGCCCACGTCCTGTCCGCAGTCGAAGACCCGGCAGCCCCGGAACCGCGCCTCGGCGCCTTTGCCGATGTGCAGCGCGGGGAAGGCGGTGCCCGACAGGTCGCAGTGGTCGAACGTGCCGTCCGCCGACTCGCCGACCAGGATGCCGTTCTTGCCGCTGTCCTCGACGCGGACCCCGCCGACCTCGGCCGCCGCGCCGCGAGCCAGCACCAGCCCGCTCCCGGCGGCTCCCGAGACCCCGCCGCCCGTCATCACGAGCCGGCCCCCAGTGTCCACGGCGACCCCCGCCCCGCCCGCCCCGGAGATCCGCGTGGAGCGCAGCACGGCCGCGGAGTCGGCGCCGATCTCCACCCCGCTGCGGCGCTGGCCGACGGCCGAGCAGTCCCGTAGCTCGGAGGGCTCCGCCGCGGTCGAGCGCACCCGGAAGCCGGTCTCGCCGCCCGTGACCCGGACCGCCGCGAGAACCACCCGGGCCTCGTCCTCGACATGCACCCCGCAGGACCGGACGTCGTCGAGGGTGCTCTCCGTCATCTCGACCCGGGCGCCGCCCGTCGCCGCCAGCCCGTGGTCGCCGCCGCCGCACACCCGGCTGCCGCTGATCACGGCGACCGCGCGCTCGGCGAGGTGCAGCGCGGTACCGCCCGCGCGGTGGACGACCGAGTCGGCCAGCACGAGGGTCGTGCCGCCCGTGGCCAGTGCGCCATGTCCGGCCGGTTCCTCGATACGGCAGCCCCGAGCGGTGAGTCGGGCCGTGCCGTCGCTCTCCAGGCCGTTGCCGCCGGGCTCGGTGATCCGGCAGTCGGTCAGTTCGGTCCGTGCCTCGTGCGAGACCCGTACGCCCGACCGGGCGGCCCGCTCGATCCGGGACTCGGCGAGCTGGACCTCGGCGGTGTCCTGAGCCAGCACGCCGTGGCGGCCCGCGTCAGACACCGCGCAGTCCACGGCGAGTAGCCGGGCCCCGCCGCGCACCCGCAGCGCCGACCCGGAGGTGCCCCGCACCCGCAGCCGCTCGGCCAGCAGGACGGCGGATCCGGACAGCACCGCGCCGATGCCGTCCACCTCGTCGATCACCGTGTCCTCGGCCCGGGCCCGGGCGTCGCCGGTCAGGTGCAGGGCGGTGTTGCGGGCGCCGCTGAGCCGGGTGCGGCGCAGCAGCAGGACACCTCCGCCGTTGACGGGGTCGGCCAGTTCGGCGGCGAGGTCGGCGCCCGGACGGAGCGCCGCGTTGGCCACCGCAGAAGAGCCCGCCGCCGAGCCGAGCACCTCGATCCGGCCGCCGTTCAGCGCGCACTCGTCAAGCGTCAGCGCGGCCGCGTCCTCCACCCGAACCAGCGCCTCGGCCGGGTCGGTGCCGAGCAGCACCAGGCCGGTCAGCACACAGTCCGGCGCGGTGACGGTGACGGCGGGCCCGGCGGGCGGGCGGACCACCACGGAACCGGCCCCGCCCTCCGGCTCGACGACGACCCGGCGGACGAGCCGCAGCGACTCCGCGTACTCCCCGCACTCCACGACGACGACCGCCCCGGCGGGAGCCGCGGCCAGGGCGGCGGCCAGGGTCCGGTGGGCGCCCCGGCCCTTGGCGGCCACGCGTATCACGGTCATGCCGGGGCCCCTTTGCCCTGGTCACCGGTGGAACCCCCGCCGTAGTAACCGGGGTTGACCGACACGGTGAGGTCCTTCATGAGGAACAGCTGGTAGAAGCTCTTGTCGATCAGCTTGCCGACGGCACCGACGGCGATCGTGTCGAAGAAGCCCCCGCGGTGGTACCAGCGCCCCGCGAGGTTGTTGGTGATGAGGTTCCGCCCGAGACCGGTGCTGACCCCGGCGATCGCGCCGCCCGCCATGCCGATCGCGCCCGCGAGCAGCGCGTCCGTGCCGTAGAGGTGGACCGTGTTGCCGTTCTTGTCCTTCACGCCGAAGATCGCCGCCGTGGCCGCGCCGCCGACGAAACCGGACGCCATGCCGCTCATGAGGCCGACGCCGAAGTCGTAGCCGCCGGACCGCCAGCGGAT
Organism: Streptomyces sp. NPDC047072; assembly: GCF_040643855.1. Lineage (NCBI taxonomy): Bacteria > Bacillati > Actinomycetota > Actinomycetes > Kitasatosporales > Streptomycetaceae > Streptomyces > Streptomyces sp. NPDC047072. The sequence goes on from NZ_JBEYVC010000006.1 coordinate 5,579, forward strand.
CACCTTCTCGTTGCCGCCGTACTCGTCCGCCCAGTTCTTGTCCATCGGGCGGCGGGTGTACGGGTTGCCCTCGTCGACCTGGCCGAACCCGGTGCGCCACGGGCCGCCGCGGAAGGTGGCGAGGTGTCCGGCGGAGAAGGTGCCCTTGACGCCCGCGCTGACGGTCGCGCCGAACGCGGCCTTGGCCACGTCCATCGCGCCGAACGGCGTTCCCGTGGCGGCCGCGACGATGCCGTAGACCGCCAGGTTCATCGCGAAGTCGAGGATCCACTCCTGGACGATCTCGACGACGAGCTGCCGTCCGGCCTTGTAGGCGAACGGGGTGTACGTGGACACCCCGCCCAGACTGGGGCCCCACTGCCAGGTGTTGGCCTCGCGCCAGGTCCGGTTGAAGCCGCGGAAGTCGTGCAGGAGACCGGTGAAGTTGGTCTCCCGGCCGATGAGGGAGACCCGGCCGAAGGTGTCGGTGTGCCAGACGTACCCGGACACGGTCCGCTCGTCGATCAGGGAGGTGCCGTTGGTGCCGTAGCGGCGCCACTGCTTGTGCCAGTCCTCGCTCTCCAGGAAGGTGCCGTCCCCGAGCTGGACCTTGCGGCCGATCTCGGTGCCGTTCTCGAACTCCTTCCACACATGCGGGTGGAACCCGCCCGCCGGGTCGGGCACGTACTCGCGCACCCGGTGTGGGACGTCGGTGAGCCAGGAGGCTCCGGCGGGCTTGGCCGGGATCTCCTGGACGACCTGGTTGCCGAGGCTGGTGACCTGGTCCTTGAAGACCGCGCCCCGGCGCCAGTCGTCGAGCCGGGTGCCGTCCGGGCCGTACCACTCGCGGATCCGGTCGCCGCCTCCGGTGCCGAAGTTCCTGACCGTGCCGTCCGCCTGGACCTTGTTCCAGTGCCAAGTGCGGCCGCCCGCGCCCGCGTCGGGGACGGGCCAGGAGCCGACCGTGGTGCCCCCGGAGAGCATCCGGTGGTCGCGGACGAGCTGCCCGGCCGCGTCGAAGTCCTGGTACGACTCCCGGTCCCAGCCCCACGGCGTGACCTCGCCGCGCTGGTAGTTCACCTTGCGGACACCGCCGTTGCCGAGGCTGTCGGTCCAACGGACCCTGCCGTCCCGCATGTCGGTCGCGGTCACCCGGATGTCGTTGCCGGTCCCCGTCGGGTGCGGCCAGGTGTCCTGGCGGGCGACGACCAGGCCGTGGTGGTCGTAGCGGGTCCAGTCGCCGTTGCCCAGGCGGGCCGGGGTCTGCTGCCCCGGGGCCGGGCGGTACTCGACGACCGTGCCGTCGTCCAGGCCGGAGCGGACGACGTTCCAGGTCCGGCCCGGCGCGTTCGGCGTGTACCAGTCGCCGCCGTTCGCGTGGGGGCCGACGTCCACCCGGTCCTGCCAGACGACCCGCCGGCCGTCGATCGTCGGCGAGGTGAAGTCGCCCGCCACGTACGTGCGATGGCCCTGCGGCTTGCCCGTGCCCTGCGACCAGGGCAGGTAGTCGCGCCGCGCCGCGACCCCGTCCGGCATGCGTACGTCGCCGACGGTGAGGGTGTCGCCGTTGGTCAGCTTGCGGACCTCACGGACGACCTCACCGGTGCGCAGGATGTCCGTCGTGGTGCTGCCGCTGACGAACCGCACACCGTGGACGGGCGCGCCGCCGCCCGCCGGGGTCTGGCTGAAGTGGAACACCTGGAGCCTGCTGTCCGACTTCAGCCAGGGCACGGCGCCGAGATCGGTGGCGCGGTAGTCGCCGCTCGCCAGCCAGCGCCAGGAGACCGGGGGCCGTTGCTCGGCGAAGCGGCGGATCTCCAGGAAGTCGCCGTTCTTCAGCGTGACGCCCGCGCCGTTCTCCTTGCCGTGCGCCGAGAAGGACGTGTAGTTCCGCGTCGGAACGCCGTCCGCGCCGATCTCGGTCTGGTGGAAGCGGCGGACGTCGTGCGGGCTGAAGGTGAAGCGGCCCCACTTCTCGTGGACGACGACGCTCGCACCGCTCTTCGGGTCGGTCATGGTGTCGGTGAAGCCGCGGCCGGGGCCCCAGTCGCGGCTGCCGTGCGCGATCGGCCGGAACTCGGCGTCGAAACGGGTCCAGTCGCTGGTGGCGAAGCTCTGCGTCAGCGGCTTGTTGTTGAGGTTCGCCAGTACGTGACCGCCGTCCGGGGTCTCCTGGAAGTGCCGGACACGGGTGTCGAGTCCGTGTGTCTTCGTCACGTCGAACCAGCTGCGGCCGCTCTCGCCCCAGTGCCGGGTGCCGAACCGGGCCACAGAGCCGTCCGCGCCGTACTCCGTCCATCCTCCGCGCTGGTTGAAGAAGCCGAAGGAGCCGACCCCGGCGGTCGAGCGGTACGCGTCCACGACATGGCCGTCCGGCAGCGGGCGCCGGTCCAGGACCTCGATGCCGGAGTTGCCGAGCAGCCGGACCCGGCCGGCGCCGAGGCCCTTGGTGTCGACGGTGCCGCCGTCGTACCAGGCGCGGACGCCGGTCACCGGCCGCGGGGCGCCCGCGCCGTCCAGGGTGACCCGCTGCCAACTCGGCTTGGTGACACCGTCGGTGGGGTGGATGACCCGGAAGTACTCGTTCGGCTTCGGGACGCCCTTGTCGACGATGTTGATCCGCTGCTCGGTGAGCCTGCCCAGGTCGTCGTAGAGCTTGTACTCGCCCGCGCGCGGCCCCCCGAAGCCGTCCAGCCGGTAGCCGCCGCCCTGCGGCCGGCCCAGCCCGCCGGAGGTGACCGGGTTCAGCTCGCCGTCGAGGAGGGTGTGGGTGTCCGTGCGGACGACGAGGGCGCCCGCCGAGTCGGAGAGCCGGACCATGTCGAACTGGTGGGTGCCCTGGCCGTCGTAGACATGGAAGCCCCCGTTCCCCGCGGTGTCCGTGGCCGCGAAGTCGATCCGGCCGTTGGTGTCGAGGAGCCCGATGTTCCCGTCGTGCTCGACCCGGAAGCCCCCGTTCGGCCGGGCGGTGACGGTGGAGCCGTTGAAGCGTGCCAGGGCGCCGTCGAGCACCTCGGCCCCGCCGCCGGGGTGGATCCGCAGGGAGGTGCCGACGGGGGCGCCGCCGGAGTCCACGATCGCGCGGGTGATCTCGAAGCCGCCGGGGCGGGTGGCGACGGTGGCGTGCGGTACGGGGACGCCGTTCGCGTCCTTGAGGACGGGGACGGGGTTGGTGCCGGTCACGGGGGTGTGCACGAGGCCGTTGCCCTGGGCCGGGGGGAGGGTGGCGATGTCGTCGGTGTGGACGCCCTGGGCGTTGACGGCGATGTGGTCGCTGCCGCGCTGGATCCGGAAGGCACCGGCTGGCTGGGGGACCACGGTGGCGCTGTCGAGGGCGGCCGTTCCGTCGAGGTTCACGTGCAGGGTGCTGCCGGTGAGCGGGCCGCCCTGGACCGTGAGCAGGTCGTGGGTGTGGGTGCCGGTCGCGTTGTAGACGGTGGTGCGGTTGCCGGGGGCGGGGACGTGGAAGTCGGTGCCGACCCGGGTGACCGGGCCCTGGTCCACACCGGCCGTGCTGATGCGGGCCGTTGTGCCGCTCGCACCCGTGGGGGTGAGGACGAGGTCGTCGGTGCCCTGGAGCGGGATCACGCTGTGGGTGGGCGGACCGCCCGGGGTGGCCGTCGCGTGGCGGACCGTGCCGGTCAGGTCCACGTGCAGGTGGCTGCCGGCGAGCGGGCCCGCCTGGAGGGTGAGGAGGTCGTGGGTGTGGGTGCCGGTGGTGTTGTGGACGGTGGTGCGGTTGCCGGGGGCGGGGACGTGGAAGTCGGTGCCGACTCGGGTGACCGGGCCCTGGTTCGCGCCTGCTCCGTCCACGCGTACGGGCGTCCTGGCGCCGCCGGTCGGGACGTGCACCAGGTCGTTGGTGCCCTGGAGGGCGATCACGTCGTGGGTACGCAGGCCGTCGGGGCCGACCACGATGTGCCGGGTGCCGTCATCTATCCGGAAGGCGTTGCCGGGCTGGGGGACGACGGTGGTGCCGTTTATCGGGTTGCCGGTGGCGTCGACGAACTGTCCGCCGGTGCGGTGGAGGTAGCCGCCGCCCTCGACGGTGATCGCCTGGTGGGTGAAGACACCGTTCGTGGTGTGGACGTCGACGACTCCGGGCGGGGTCTGGGCCGTCCGCACGTGGTAGACGCCCTGCACCGGGGTGACCGAGCCGCCGGGGTGCGGGACGGCGGACGCGTCCGTGAGCCGCACGGTCGGGCCGCCCGGGGTGGTGACGGCGTAGAGGGCGTTGCCGTCGCCGCCGGTCAGCTGTGTGCCGGTGCGGGTGGGCAGGCCGGTCGCCGGGTCGTAGGTCTCGAAGCCGTTGGGGGTGGGGAGATTGAGTTCGCCGTTGACGAGCCGCGGGGTGCCGGTCGGGGCGGGGCCGGTGCCGCCGAGGTGACGGACGGTGCCGGCGTTGAGGACGTCGATACCGAGCGTCGTCTGCTGGTAGTGGCCGCCAGAGAGGGTGATCAGACGGGTCTCGGCGACCGGGGCGAGCGCGTTGCCGTTGACGGTGAGGTCGAGGCGATGGATCTCGACGGGGCTGACGGTGCGTTCGACGCGGACGAGATCCGTGTTGTTCGGGCCGGCTCCCGTCAGGTGCCGGGTGTGGAGGGCCGGACTGGTCGTGTGTACGGCGGTGATGGCGCCGTTGGGGGCCAACTGGACCTGGATCGCCGCGTTGTTGAGGCCGGGGACGCTCAGGTTCAGCGGGGCAGGGACCGGGACGGCCACCGGGGTCTGGGTCGCCGGGGCGGACGCCGTCGTCGAGGACTGGGCCGGGTTCGGCGGGGTCAGCTGCTGGAGGGGGATGTTGTTGCCGACCGGCGGGACGTGGACCATGCGGATCTCGACGGTCCGGAACGCCAGTGCGGCCAGGTCCACATGGCCCATCTTCAGGAGGTCCACGACGAAGGAACCGCTGCCGGGGGCGCCGCCGGTCTTGGCCGGGGCGGGTGCGGACGGCGTGGGTACGGAGGGTGAGGGCGGCGCGGTGGCGCCGGCGGCGGAGGCCCGGTTCGTGCTGCCCGCGCCGAGACCCTCGGTGCGGATCGGGGTCACTGCGGCCACATTGACGTGGGTCGCGTCCAGGGCCGCACCGGGGGCGTTCAGGTGGGGGACGCCGGTCTGGGCGGCGGCGTGCGCACCGCCGGGGGCGACGGCGTGGACGCCTGTCTGCGAGAGGTCCGCCGAAGAAGCGCCTCCCTGCGGGACGTTCACCGGGGGGACGCCTCCGTGCGTGACGCTTACCGGGGGGACGCTTCCCTGCGCGATGTTCACCGAGGGAACGCCTCCCTGCGCGATGTTCACCGAGGGAACGCCTCCCTGCGCGACGCTCCCCGAGGGAACGCCTCCCGGCGCGACCGAAGGCACATGCACCTGCGCGCTCCCCACCGCCCCGCTGCCCACCGGGGACACGTTCACCGAAGGCACATCCAGCTGCCCGGTCGTCGGCAGGGTGACCCGCCCGACCGCCCCCACCGCCGGGATGTCCGTGACCCGCGCGTCGACGCTCGGCATGTCGACGCGCACGGCGTTCGGCCCGGACGCCACCGAACCGAGACTCGGCACATTCAGCTGACCGGTGTTCGGGACGTCGACCTGGCCGACCGTCGTGAGGTGGACACCGCTCGTGGACGGCGTCGGCACCGCCGAGAGGCCGTCCAGCTGTGCCGCGTCCACCGTCTGCGGGACGAACCGCGCGTCCCCGACACCGAGGGACGTCAGCGTCGGCACACTCACCCGGCTCCCGTCCAGCGCAGCGCCCACTCCCGCGGTCGCACCACCCGCGGACACGTGCAGTCCGTTCCCCGTCCCCGGCGCGGCGATCGACGTGACCGGCCCGAGCGTCGGCAGGTCGAGCCCGCCGGCCCCGCCGAACGCGCCCACGGACGGGATGTCCACCACCTTCGCACCCATGCCGGGACCCGGCGCGGATATCCCCGTGAGCCCGTTGAACCCGCTGGTGTTGACCGTGCCGATGGAGTCCGCGATCGACGCGGGCGGCAGGGCGCGCAGACCCGAACCCAGGCCACCGCTCGCGAAGTTCCCCAGGCTCCCCACGCCGCTGAGGCCGCCCGGGTTGACGCCGGAGAGCGAGCCGAGCCCCGCCCCGGGCCGCAGCACGTCCAGTCCGGCCGCGATCCCCCCGCTGATCTTGCTGCCGGCCCCGAGGAACTGACCGCCCGCGAAGGCGCCGTACCGGTACATGCCGAACACACCGCGGTCGATGACACCGATACGGAGGGCGAACAGCACCCCGTGCCCCAGCTCGTCGGCGGCCACCGGCAGGAAGAACCGCAGTCCGTTCAGCCCGCGGACGCCGTTGACCATGCTGCGGCCGAGGGTGGTGAAGGAGGCACCGAGCCCCCGGAAGCCGTTCAGACCGGTGATCACGGACCGCACGCCGAAGAAGGTCCGCGCCCCCATCAGGTTGATCACGGTCAGCTCGGTGGCGGCCGGGACGACACCGAAGCCCTTGCCGAAGGACCCGCCCATCGTGAAGCCCTTGAGGCCCGGCATGAAGGTCATCGGCGGGATGCTCTTCAGCCCGCCGAGGCCGCGCACACCGCCCAGCCAGACCCCGGTGGCCCGGAAGGCGTCGTCGATGCCGAGGGTGAGGCGGCCGAAGAGCCCGAAGGAGTTGGGGCCGCCAAGGAACAGGTTCCGGGTCCCCTGCCAGGCGCCCGCCCCGGCACCCTTCAGCCCCCTGAACACCTGCCCGATGTTGAGGCCCTTGGTGGTGGGCGCGATGACACCGAGGATCGACAGGACCAGCTCGGTGATGCCCGCCTTGCCCTGCGAGAAGTCCACCGCGGTCTTGATCAGCAGGGCCACGTTGAGCGCGATGGTGAACAGCGCCAGCGGACCGCCGACGATCATCGCCGGGATGACGAGGATCAGCGCCAGCCAGCCGAGCGCCTTCCAGAACTCCTCGCACTCGTCCACCGGCGAGGCGATGCTGTCCGTCGCGTCCCGGATCGCCTCCGCGGCCGTGCTCGCCGCGTCCTGGAGCGTCTCCTTGGCGTCCTCGGCCGTGGCCTTGTGGGCCTCCCGGCCCGCGTCGTCGTCCTCGGCCAGCTGGGCCGCCGCCGACAGCGCCTCGTCCGCCCGGCGCTGCTCCTCGCGCATCGCGCCCGCGTACGTCCGCAGCGCCGACTGCACGTCCACGTGGGCCTGCCGGAAGGAGGTCACGTACTTGCGCAGATCGGTGTCGATCAGATCGCGCAGCGCGTCCGCCGTCTTGCCGACGAAGGCGCCGTCGGTGGTGTTGAGGATCTCGGTCAGACCCGAGTCGATGGTGTTCGCCAGCTCGACCAGATCGTCCTGCGAGGTGATCAGGTCGTCGATCCGGTCCGGATCGCCCGGCGTCGGATCGTCGTCCAGGCCGAGTGCGCTCCAGTCGGCGGGACGGGCCATCGGACACCCACTCCTTGCCACGTCAGGACATCTGCCGCCCTGCCCACGCACCAGGCCCCCCGAAAGGTTCAACCGGAGTGCCGGGAGTTTCCGACTGAACCTTTCGGGGCCCTCGGTGCGTGGACAGGGCGGCAGGAACCCCCGGGCCCTCCGGGGCCGGGACCGAGCGGGAGGTGTGGTGGCCGACTTCTCCATCGACTACGGCGCTCTGCACGAGGTGCAGCAGAAGATGAAGGATCTCGCCGACGACGCCGACTCCGGTGGCGCGACCGGGGTGTTCAAGGAGGTGGGGGAGGCCACCAGCTCCGAGCGCAGGGCGCTGTTCGGCTCCTCCGACCTGTCGTACGCCTTCAACCTCTTCTACAGCCGCTCCACCAGCCGTACCAAGCAGGCCAAGGACGGTCTCACGGACCTCGCCGACACCTTCAGCGGCATCGCCGACGCCTTCTTCAACGCCGACGCCCAACTCGCCAGTGCCGCCGGGCTGATGAGCGGCAGTATCGGCCTGGACGACTGGAAGGGCGACAAGGCCGCCTACGACGAGTGGCAGGAGGACAAGAGCGCCTGGGACGCCTACCTCCGGGAGATCGGCGCCGCCGACTACTTCGCCGAGCACCCGGACGCCGACATCGGCCAGGTCTGCAACGCCGACGGCGCCCCCGGCTGGTGCGAGACCTGGCTCAACGACGACGACTCACCGAGCGACCCGGGCCCCGCCCCCGAGAAGCCCTCCGAGACCCCGCCCACCTCGTACACGTACGAGGACGAGCAGGGCAAGGTCGAGGTCACCGTCGAGCTGGACGACGACTACAACGTCATGAAGGAGACGTCCACCATCACCACCCCGGACGGCCAGTCCTACTCCTCGGTCACCACCTACGACTCCGCGCCCCAGATCGTCGAGCCGGAGAACGGCGATCCCTACGACGTCCGCGACTACACGATGGAGACCACCTACGGGGACGGCTCCACGACCACCACGAAGGTCGTGATCGACCAGGACGGCTCCGGGACCATGACCATCACCGACAGCGACGGCAACACGACCGTCTCCACGCGCTCCGGCCCGGACGAGGACTGGTCGGAACCCGAGGAGACGGACTAGCCACCCCCTCCCCGAGAAAGGTCACTCACGCATGGCAGCCAACATCTCCCTCTCCTACGCCGAGATCGAACGCGTCTCCAACCTCCTCGACACCAGCGTGGAGGAGACCCTCGTCCCCCGCATGGACGAGGCCAAGGCCCAGGTCGACACCCTCCTGGAGAACGCCCTGGTCCTCGAGGTGGCCGGGCCGGTGCTCCAGGGGCAGTACGAGAAGTTCACGACGTCCCTCAAGGAGGCCACCGACAGCATCAAGGGCTTCGCGGAGCAGTTCCGCCAGATCATGCAGTCCATCCAGGACATGGACCAGGACATCGCCGACAAGGCCACCAGCAACGGCTGACGGGAGACAGACACCATGGCAGACAGCTCGGCCGGCACCCCGGACATCCTCTTCGACTACGCCGAGATCGGCGCGGCCACCGCCTCCATGAGCACCAAGCTCAGCGACATCAGCTCCGAGCTGACCAGCCTGGAGACCACGGTGAGCAATCTCCTCCAGGACGGCCTGGTCTTCGAGAAGGCCAGCGTCGCCCTCAAGGACGCGTACGACAACTTCAGCACCCAGATGAAGGAGTCCGCCTCCAACATCAAGTCCTACGCCGACGCCTTCGACGGCATATCGGACGCGATCGCGGAGTCGGACACGACGATGGCGAACGACATCATCGCGGCCCAGCAGGGCTGAGGTCCGGCCGGACGGCGACGAGGGGGCGGTACGGCATCGTACCGCCCCCTTGAGGTCTCAGCCGCCCAGCACCGTCATCGGAACCTGCACCATGATCGCCGTACCCGACTCCCCGGCCGTCCAGCCGCGCCCCGCGGGCAGCGGTGTGCGGACCTGCTCGGCCGAGACGCGGACGCCGATGAGGTCGCCCTCGGCGATGCTCTTGGGGCCGAGGAGGATGCCGCGCCGGGAGCGGCGGGCCATGCCGACCCAGCCGAGGGAGCTCATCGACTCGGGCAGCCCGGCCAGCAGCAGGCCCAGCCGGCGGTCGCGCCCGGCGGCGGCGACCTGCCTGAGGACCTTGTCCGCCCGGCAGCTCAGCAGCAGGTCGGCGTCGTCGACCACCACGACCGCGGGCCGCCCCTCGACCGCCTTGAGGGCCTCGGTGACGGCCTCCGCGGACGGGTCGGGGTCGGCGATCACCTGGGCGAGGTCGTGTGCGGCGAGCTGCCTGAGCTGGGACTCGCGGGGCGTGACGACGATCAACGAGGTGCCGCCCAGCAGCAGGGACACGGCCATGGAGGCGAGCGTCGTACTGCGTCCCGTGCGCGGCGGGCCCGCGACCATGAACGACCCGCCGGACGCGGCGAAGTCGTAGCCGAGGGGCCGTGCGTCGTCGCCGCCGATGCCGAGGAGGGCCCACAGCGGACGGCGGTCGGCCTCGGGGACGCGGTCGACGGCCTCCTGGAAGCCGATCAGCCCCGGGAGTTCCTCGATCCGGAAGGGCCGCCGGGCCGCCGGGACACCCGTGTCCCGTGCCGTCGTACGCCGTCCGATCTCGCGCACAGCGTCCGCCTGGTCGGCGCCGTCCTCGGCCGGCAGGAGCGAGATCTGGGCCTCGATGCCGCTGGGCGCGAGCCAGCCGCGGCCGGGCGGGATGTGCGCGGGCACCTTGTTGCGGGGCATGCCGGCGAGGTTGTAGTCGCTGGGGTCGGCCTGCCGCAGCAGCAGCCGGTGGTCGTTGTGGGCGGCGAGCCGGCCGCCGAGCAGGATGCGCTCGGAGGTGGCGATGACGTGGATGCCGGCCGCCGCGCCCTCGCGGATCAGGCGGACCAGTTCGGTGTAGAGGCGGCCGCCGTCGTAGTCGTCGATCAGGGCGCTCAGCGCGTCCCAGCCGTCGACGAGGAGCAGCAGCCGGGCGGGCCGGCGGTCCTTGGGCAACTTGGCGCGCAGTTCGCCGAGTCCGGCGCAGTCGTGCTGGGAGATCAGCCGCTGACGTGCCGTCAGTTCGCCGCCCAGGCGGGCGATGAGCCGTTCCAGGCGTTCGGTGTCGTGCCGGGAGACGACGGCTCCGCAGTGCGGCAGGGACTCCAGCGCGGAGAGCCCGCCGCCGGCCGCGTCGATGCCGTGGATGTGCAGGTCGGAGCTGGGGACGACGAGGGCGGCCGACCCCGCGACGGTCCGCAGGACCTGGGTGCGTCCGGAGCGCGGCGAGCCGATGACGTAGAGGTGGCCGAAGGTGGCGAAGTCGATGGCGCCCAGGCGCTGTTCCTGGAGCTGCGGCACGTCCAGCAGGGCGTACGGGACGAGCGGCAGCGCGCCCGGCGGGGCGGGCGGGACGGACGGCAGGTCCTCGGCGCGCACGACGTCGGCCAGCGGCGGAAGCCACGGGCTGGGCTGCGGCCGGTAGTCGTCCAGCAGCTCCGCGGCCCGGCCCACGGCCTCGACGAGCGCGCGCAGATCGGTGAGCGGCTCCTGCCCGGGGACCGGAGCCGCGGACAGGTCGTCCTCTTCCGCTACGGCGATCTCGGCGGGGCGGCCGAGGCGGGCCCAGGTCAGCTCGACGGCGCGTACGGGCCTGGTGGCCGCCGTCCTCTCGGCGGGCGTGGCGCCGCCGCGTTCGGCCCCGGCCCAGGCGCCCTGGAACGGGGTGGGCGCCCCGGAGCCGCGCCGGATCAGGGCCCGGCCCGGGGTGCCGGGGGAGATGCTGACCGCGTCGGGGGCGTTGATGATGTCCTGGCTCTCGGCGCGGTCGGTCACCCGCAGCGCGATCCGCAGGTTCGTGTTGGCGCGGATCTCGTTGCTGACCGAGCCGCCCGGCCGCTGGGTGGCCAGGATCAGATGCAGACCCAGGGAGCGTCCGCGCTGGGCGAGGCTGATCAACCCCGGGACGAACTCGGGCAGTTCGCGTACGAGCGTGGCGAACTCGTCGATGACGAGCAACAGCCGGGGCAGCGGCGGCAGTTCGGGGTCGCGGGCGCGCTTGGCCCGGTACTCCGGGTGGTCCTTGGCCTCGACGTCGGCCAACACCCGCTCGCGGCGGCGCAGTTCGGCGTCGAGGGAGGCGAGCGCCCGCTGGACGAGGTGGCCGTCGAGGTCGGTGATCATGCCGAGGGTGTGCGGGAGTTCGGCGCACTCGCGGAAGGCGCTGCCGCCCTTGTAGTCGACGAGGACGAAGGTCAGCTCGTCGGGCCGGTTGACGGCGGCCAGCGAGGCGATCATGGTCTGCAGCAGTTCGGACTTGCCGGACCCGGTGGTGCCGCCGATCAGCCCGTGCGGCCCGTCCCGGACCAGGTCGAGCCGGAGCGGCCCCTCGTACCCGGTGCCGAGGGCGAACGTGGTGGACGCCGGGCGGCGGGCCCACCCGGCGGCCAGCGCGGCCGGGTCGGGCGGCTCCTGGCCGAGCAGCGGCAGCAGCCGTACCTCGGAGGGCAGTCCGGAGTCGCTGTCCACGGTCACGTCCCGGACCGGGGCCAGGGCCCGCGCGACCTCCTCGCACCAGTCCGCGGTGACGAGGTCCGCCCGGACGTCCTCGACGGCGGGGGCGCCGGAGGTCCGTACGGTCAGCCGGTTGCCCTCGGTGGTGACGACCGCCGTGCACTCCTCCGGCAGCAGCCGCTCCCGCTCGTCCACGCACAGGCTGAAGATCCGCACCCGCGGTCCCTGGGTGAGCACCTGGACCACCCCCGGCACGTCCCGCAGCCGCCGGGCGCCGTCGCACACGACCAGCACGTCGGGCTCGCTCAGCAGGGTGTGGCCGAGGGCCGAGGAGGTCTGGGCGGTGGTGCGGGCCTGGATGTCGGCGACGAGTTCGTTGACGCGGTGGGCGGTGCTCTCCGGGTCGTTGCCGAGCGCGACGACGCTGCCGGGCCGGCCGGGGCGCAGGTGCGGCAGCCAGCGCACCCAGCTCCAGGCGGCCGCGTGCTCCTCGCCGGTCAGGACGACGATCCTGAGGTCGCGCGGGCTGTGCAGGACGGCGGCCTGGGCGACGGCCCAGCAGGCCACCGTGCGCGGGGTGTCCCCGGGGCCGGAGACGCCGACGACACCGAGGTCGGCGAGCTCGACGCCGAGCGGCGCGTCGGCCAGCCGCCAGTGGACCTGGCGGTGGTTGGACTCACGGGCCTGGTCGTCGATGCGCTTGAGGGAGGGGCGGGTGACCGTGCCGAGCCGCAGCGTGAGGTGGTCGGGGTCGCGGCGCCGGCGCTGCCAGAGCAGGCTCCCGGGACCGGTGGCGGTGAGCAGTACGGTCGCCGGGTCGGGGAAGGTCGCGTTGCGCAGGTCGCGCTCCTCGACGGTCGCGTGCCGCATCTCCAGCTCCAGCGCGGCCCGCCGCAGCCGGTACAGCCGCAGCGCCTCCTCCTGCGCCTTGCGGCCGGACCGGCGGCCCATGATCCAGTTGCTGACCGCCATCATCGGCGTGAAGAGGATGAAGACGACGAAGTAGAAGGTCCGGAACAGGCTCATCATGACCAGCCCCATGACCATCGGGGCCATCATCATCATGAACGGGAAGGGCCGGCCCCGGCGTTCACCGGGCGGCCCCTGCATCCGTATCGACTCGGTGTCCAGATGCGGGGCGATGCGCGGCGGCCGGTTGTACTCGATCCCGAGCCCGTCCGCCGACGGATTGACGGCCGCGTCCGGCTCGAAGGGCTCGACGAGGCGCAGCAGATGGTCACCGAGCGAGAGATCGGCGTACGGCGGCCAGGACCCGGTCCCGTCGTCCGGGACCGGCAGCCGGCCGGCCGGGGGGAGCGGGGGCTCGGCGGGCAGGCCGTCGGGGCCCGGCCGGTTGGGCAGCGGGGTGTGGCCGCCGGGTCCGCCGTCGTACGGCCCGGCCGGTTCCTCGGCGGTGAGCGGCGTACCGGTCTCGGGGTCGACGGGCGGCGGCGGGGTGAGGCTGCGCAGGCCGTGCCGTGCCGGGTCGAGGTCCTCGGGCAGCCGGAAGGAGACCTGTCCGTCCGTCCCCACGGTGAGCCACACTCCCCGCTCTGGGGCGTCGCCGCCGTCCAGGCGCAGGGCGCAGCCGCGGTCGGTGCCGACCTCGTGGCTCCCGGGCCCCAGCCGCCAGGACCGGCCCGCACCGGGACCGCCGACGTGTCTCACCTCGACCAGCACGGGGTCGGTGGAGGGCGGTTCCCAGGCCCGGGCGGCGGTGCCCGACACGGCGGGTGCGCCGCGGCCCAGGACGACGCCGTTGCGGATGCCGCTGGCGGTCACCGGGAGGTCGGGGCCGATGGGGCGGGCGCCGAGGTAGAGACGGGGGCTGTCCAGCGCCGCGCCCAGATCGGCGACGGTGGCGTCCTCGGGGAGGTCCAGCAGATGGTCGACGCGGCGGCCGGAACGGTCGGTGGTGGTGACGGTCAGTTTCACGGGGTGGTCCGTTTCATGGGCGGGCCAGAGAGCGGGGGCGACTGTCGTAGGCCGTCTGCGGGTCCGTCATGGCTGGTCGCGCAGTTCCCGCGCCCCTGCAAAGCAGGTCCGGCGGAGGCGTCTCAGGGGCGCGGGGAACTGCGCGACCGGCCCCCACCGGCCCGCAGCCGACGATGTGCTTCACCAGACGGTTCTGTGACGGGGCCGGCAGACCTTGGAGGCCCCGTGCGAAATACCTCCGCCGGTTCCTCGGCCTCCTCGAACAGGTCCGCCTCGTTCGCGGCGCCGGTGGCCTCCGCGGACGGCAGCACCGGTGGGACGACGGGCAGTACCCGCGCCACGGCCCGGCCCAGCGCGCTGCAACCGACCAGCAGCGGCGTGCCGGGCACGGCGACCTGCCCGTGCCGATCCGTCAGCAGGGTCCGTACGTAACCGCGCCCGGGACCCCGCACGAGGACCCGCAGCGCGGGCGTGTCCCCCGGAGGGGCCGCCAGTTCCGGGGGCAGCGGATCCGGCAGCTCGGTGGTGACCAGGACGGGCGCGATGCCGAGCCTGGCCGGGGCCCGCCGGGCGGCCCGGTACGCGGCACGCACCGGCTCGCCCGGGTGGCCCCGGTGCACCCCTTCGGCGACAACGACCAGCGGGGCCGGCAGCCGTGCGTCGAGCTGCGCGGCCAGCGCCTGGAGCAGCGCCCGGGAGGCCCGGTCGTCGCCGGTCACGGCGAGCACCGGCGGTCCGACGGCCAGGTCGAGGAAGGCACACCGCCGGCCGTCCACCGCGCCGAGGGCCACGACGATCGGGCGGACACCGACCGCCTCCGGCGCCACCGGGGGCAGGGCGGCGCGGGCCACGGTCCAGGGCTCCGGATCGTCGCGCCCTGCCAGCAGCACGGTCACCGAGTCGGCGCCCACCAGCGCGGCATACGGCCGGTCCGGAGCGGCGGCCGTACGGGCGACGGCCAGGGCGAGTTCGGCGTCCCGCCAGGTGGCCGGGGCCCGAAGCCGTCGCACGAGCAGCCGGCGCTCCCGCCGGTGCCGCAGCCAGGCCCGCGCGGGCGCGGCGAACGCGTGCGCCGTGACGGCCACTTCCCAGCCCAGCCGCGCCCACGCGGCACGCCAGCCGCCCCACCGGGTGGCCCACGCCCGCAGGAGGAGGAAGAGCAGCAGTGCCGCACCGGCGATACCGAGCCAGCGGTAGACGGCGTCGCTGTGCTCACGGAACCAGACGACGGGGTCGGTATTCCTCACTCGGTGTTCCTCACTGGGTATTCCTCACGCAATTCCCGCCAGCGGCGCCATCCCAGCCGCTCCCGCCATTCGCGCCGGTCTCATGCGGCCGGGATCTCGCGCCGCATGGCTTCCAGCGCGTAGTGGTTGCGGGACTTCACGGTGCCCTGCGGCACACCGATGACGCGGGCCGTCTCGGCCCGGGTGCGGTCGCGCAGGTGGATGTGGAAGAGCACCTCGCGGTGCTCGGGCGACAGCCGCCCCAGGGCCCGCCGGACGACCTGCCGCTCGACCACCGTGTCGGCCGGGTCGCCGGTGACGCCCGGACGGTGCAGGGCGTCCTCGGGCAGGGTGTCCACCGGCACCGAACGGTCGCGTCTGTGGGCGTCCACGGCCAGGTTGTGGGCGACTCTCCGGAGCCAGGCGATGCGGTGGTCCTCGTCATGGACGTCGAGGTCGTTGAGCCAGGCCCGCAACATCGTCTCCTGCACGATGTCCTCCGCGCGGTGGAGATCGCCGGCGGTGAGCCGGTTCGCGTAGCGCAGCAGGTGCGGCCGATGGCGCTCGGCGGCGGGCAGGAGGGATAAGGCGGCGGGACGAGCGTCGGACATGGGCTGCTCCAGGACCTGAATGCATTTTTCCTCCCGAAGGTTCCGTCAAAGAGCTGGCAAAGCGAAAGGGAATGATCTCGAGTCCACCTAGAATTCATTTTCCGTGCCACTGCCAATATGGATATCACCGCAGAAAAGGCACCAACCGACCCCCGCCCGAACCACTGACCAGCCCCTGGTGGGGGGCGGCCACGAGGGTGAACTCGTGGACGTATCAGGGGTGTTGGGGCGCCACGGGGTGTACCGGGACCTCCGGCTGGACGAGGCCGCCGTGGCGGCCGTCGCCGGGGCCGGCGGCCGGCTCGCGACCCACCCGCACGTCCGTGCGGTGACCTTCCGCAACGACCGCGGAGCCTGGAACCAGGAACCGGACGCCTGTCCCGCGCATCCCGTGTCCAGCGGAGGTCGTGTGCCGTACCGACGGGTTCGCACGCGTCGTCGGAGGGTCCCATGCCGCGACCGTAGGGACGCACGGAGCCGGACGACAGCCCTCTTGACGGGACTCTGACGCCACCGTCGTCCGTTCCGCCGAACCCGGGCGCCGCCGGGCGACCGGCTGAGGGGGACGGCTGCCGTCAGAGATCCGTCAAAGCCGCGGCAGTGCCCGTATGGGAGCCGTCAACGACCGGCCCGATCCGGTCACGCAGGGGCTTTCCTCTAATCGTCCGCTTCCCACGAACCTCGACTCCAGGAGTTCACGATGGCCGATCTGGCCTTCGTCGTCACCACGATCGCGCTGTTCGCGCTGGTGGCCCTCGTCGCCAAGGGGGTGACGAAGCTGTGACCGCCGAGAACATCGTCGGCCTGGTCGTGGCCGTCGCCCTGCTGGGCTATCTCGTCCTCGCCCTGATCTTCCCGGAGAGGTTCTGAGCCGCACCATGGGTCCCGTACTCGCAGGCGTCCTCCAACTGCTCGCCCTCATCGGCGCGTTGGCCCTCGCCTACATCCCCCTCGGCACCTACATGGCCAGGGTCTACTCCTCCGACCGGCACTGGCGCGTGGAGCGCTGGATCTACCGGGGCATCGGCGCCGACCCGGACACCGAGATGCGCTGGACCGCGTACCTGCGCGGTGTCCTCGCCTTCTCGGCGGCCGGGGTCCTCTTCCTCTACCTGCTCCAGCGTCTGCAGGGTGTCCTGCCCGGTTCCCTCGGCTTCGCCTCGGTGAATCCGGCGCAGTCGTTCAACACGGCCGTGTCGTTCGTGACCAACACCAACTGGCAGTCGTACTACGGCGAGCAGACCATGGGCCACGTCGTCCAGACGGCCGGGCTGGCCGTGCAGAACTTCGTCTCGGCGGCCGTCGGCATCGCCGTCGCGGTGGCCCTCGTACGGGGCTTCGCGCGCTCCCGCAGCGGTGAACTCGGCAACTTCTGGGCCGACATGGTGCGCGGTGTGACCCGCATCCTGCTGCCGGGCGCCTTCATTGCGGCCGTCGTGCTGGTGGCGTGCGGGGCGATCCAGAACTTCTCCGGCATCCACGAGGTCGGTCAGTTCATGGGCGGTTCGCAGCAGTGGAACGGGGGTGCGGTCGCCTCGCAGGAGGCCATCAAGGAGCTGGGCACCAACGGCGGCGGCTACTTCAACGCCAACTCGGCGCATCCGTTTGAGAATCCGACGCCTTTCACCAACCTCTTCGAGATCTTCCTGCTGCTGGTGATCCCGTTCGCGCTGACCCGGACCTTCGGCGTGATGGTCGGAAGCGTCAGGCAGGGGTACGCGATCCTCGCGACCATGGCCAGCATCTGGGTCGGCTTCGTCGCCCTGATGATGTGGACCGAATTCGCCCACCACGGACCGGCGTTGCAGATCGCCGGCGGGGCGATGGAGGGCAAGGAGGTGCGCTTCGGCGTCGGCTCCTCGTCGATCTTCGCGGTCTCCACGACCCTGACCTCGACCGGTGCGGTGGACTCCTTCCACTCCTCCTTCACCGGGCTCGGCGGCGGGATCACCATCCTGGGCATGCAGTTGGGCGAGATCGCGCCCGGCGGCACCGGCTCGGGCCTGTACGGCATGCTGATCATGGCGGTCATCGCGGTGTTCATCGCCGGGCTGATGGTCGGCCGTACCCCCGAGTACCTGGGCAAGAAGATCGGCACCCGCGAGATCAAGCTCGCCGCCTGCTACCTCCTGATCACCCCGGCCCTGGTGCTGGTGCTCGCCGCGATCTCCATGGCGCTGCCGACGCCGCCGCACTCGATGCTCAACTCCGGTGCGCACGGCTTCTCCGAGGTGCTGTACGCGTTCACCTCCGCCGCGAACAACAACGGCTCGGCGTTCGCCGGGCTGAACGCGAACACCGACTGGTACAACACCATGCTCGGCGTGGCGATGCTGCTGGGCCGCTTCCTGCCGATGGTGTTCGTGCTGGCGCTGGCCGGCTCGCTCGGCGAGCAGCAGCCGGTGCCGGCCACCGCAGGCACCCTGCGCACCGAAAAGCCCCTGTTCACCGGGTTGTTGGTGGGCGCGATCCTCATCATCACCGGTCTGACGTACTTCCCCGCCCTGGCGCTGGGGCCGCTGGCCGAGGGGCTGGCGTCATGACCACCCGTACGGAAAGCGACGAGATGTCCACTCCCACCCTCGCGCCCCACCAGGACGCGCCCACCGGGCACAAGGCCCCCGAGGGCCGTGTCGGCGCCGGTCTCTTCGACCCCAGGCAACTCCTCAAGTCGCTGCCGGACGCGGTCCGCAAGCTCGATCCGCGGGTGATGGTCAAGTCGCCCGTCATGTTCGTGGTGTGGATCGGGTCCGTGCTGACCACGGTGTTCTCCTTCAAGGACCCGGGGGACTGGTTCGGCTGGGCGATCAGCGCCTGGCTGTGGCTCACCGTCGTCTTCGCCAACCTCGCCGAAGCGGTCGCCGAGGGCCGCGGAAAGGCCCAGGCCGACACGCTCAGGAAGGCCAAGACCGACACGGTCGCGCGCCGCCTGCTCAAGGACGACTCCGAGGAGCAGGTCCCCGGCACCGAGCTGAAGATCGGTGACCTGGTCGTCTGTGAGGCCGGCGACATCATCCCTGGCGACGGTGACGTCGTCGAGGGGGTCGCGAGTGTCGACGAGTCGGCGATCACCGGTGAGTCGGCGCCCGTGATCCGGGAGTCGGGCGGCGACCGCAGCGCCGTCACGGGCGGCACGAAGGTCCTCTCCGACCGGATCGTCATCAAGATTACGACGAAGCCGGGTGAGACTTTCATCGACCGGATGATCGCCTTGGTGGAGGGCGCGGCCCGGCAGAAGACGCCCAACGAGATCGCGCTGAACATCCTGCTCGCCTCGCTGACCATCGTCTTCCTGCTCGCCGTGGCGACTTTGCCGCCGTTCGCGGACTATGCGGGCACCCACCTGACGATGGTCGTGCTGGTCGCCCTGCTGGTGTGCCTGATCCCGACGACCATCGGCGCCCTGCTCTCCGCGATCGGCATCGCGGGCATGGACCGCCTGGTCCAGCGCAACGTCCTTGCCATGTCCGGAAGGGCAGTTGAAGCGGCCGGTGACGTCTCGACACTGCTGCTCGACAAGACCGGCACGATCACGCTCGGCAACCGTCAGGCGTCCGAGTTCGTGCCGGTGAACGGGGTGACGGACGCCGAGGTCGCCGACGCGGCCCAACTGTCGTCGCTGGCCGACGAGACACCCGAGGGCCGCTCCATCGTTGTACTCGCGAAGGAGAAGTACGGACTGCGCGAGCGCCACCAGGGCGAACTCACCGGTGCTGAGTGGATCGAGTTCACCGCGCAGACCCGGATGTCCGGAGTCGACGTGGACGGGCGCAAGGTCCGCAAGGGCGCGGCCGGTTCGGTCATCAAGTGGGTCGAGGAGCGGGGCGGCACGGTCGCCGAGGACGCGGACACGGCCGCCAACCGGATCTCCGAGGCCGGCGGCACCCCGCTGCTCGTGGCCGTGGAGGACACCGAAGGTGCCCGGATCCTCGGCGTCATCCACCTCAAGGACGTCGTCAAGGAGGGCATGCGGGAGCGGTTCGACGAGCTGCGGCGCATGGGCATCAAGACCGTCATGATCACGGGTGACAACCCGCTGACCGCGAAGGCGATCGCCGAGGAGGCGGGCGTCGACGACTTCCTCGCCGAGGCCACCCCCGAGGACAAGATGGCCCTCATCAAGCGGGAGCAGGCCGGCGGCAAACTCGTCGCGATGACCGGCGACGGCACCAACGACGCGCCCGCGCTCGCGCAGGCGGACGTCGGCGTCGCGATGAACACCGGCACCTCGGCCGCCAAGGAGGCCGGCAACATGGTCGACCTCGACTCCAACCCGACCAAGCTCATCGAGATCGTCGAGATCGGCAAGCAACTCCTCATCACCCGGGGCGCGTTGACCACGTTCTCCATCGCCAACGACGTCGCCAAGTACTTCGCGATCATCCCGGCGCTGTTCGCGGCGGTCTACCCGGGCTTGGACAAGCTCAACATCATGGGGCTCTCCTCGCCCGACTCCGCGATCCTGTCCGCCGTCATCTTCAACGCGCTGATCATCATCGCGCTGGTGCCGCTGTCGCTGAAGGGCGTGCAGTACCGGCCGGTCAGCGCCGACAAGCTGCTGCGCCGCAACCTCGCCGTCTACGGCATCGGCGGACTGATCGCCCCCTTCATCGGCATCAAACTCATCGACCTGCTCATCTCCCTCATCCCCGGGATCGGCTGAAGGCCATGAACAACTCCGTATCGAACACCGGCCGATTGCTGTGGGCCGGGCTGCGCGCCCTGCTGGTGCTCACCCTGGTGACGGGTGTCATCTACCCGCTCGCCGTCACCGGCGTCGCCCAGGCGCTCTTCCACCACAAGGCGAACGGCTCCGAGGTGACGTACGACGGCAAGGTCGTCGGCTCCTCGCTCATCGGCCAACAGGGCTACAGCCTGGACTACTTCCAGCCGCGCCCGGCGAACGGACTGGGTGAAAACTCGGTCAACACGCAGTACAAGCTGATCCTGTCCGGCGCCACCAATCTCTCCGCGGACAGCAAGGCTCTGGTCCAGCAGGTCGAGGACGCCAAGGCGAAGGTCGTCAAGGACAACTCGGTGCCCGGCTACACCGTCAGGCCGTCCGAGGTCCCCGCCGACGCGGTCACCTCCTCCGCCTCCGGCCTCGACCCGGACATCTCCCCGCAGTACGCGGACCTCCAGGTCCACCGGGTCGCCGAGAAGAACGGCCTGACCGTCGCCCAGGTGCAGAAGCTCGTCGACGCGCACACCGAGAGCCGCACGCTCGGCTTCATCGGAGAGCCCCGCGTCAACGTCCTCGAACTCAACATCGCGCTCAAGGCCCTCGCGGCCAAGAGCTGACGGCGTCCCGCGACCCGCATGGGAGCCGGCGGCCCGGACCCGCCGGCTCCCACCGCCACCGAGGCGGCCACCCACGACAGGAGGGGCTCACCCATGACCCGGGTGCTGGTGGTGGAGGACGACCCGCAGCTCGTGCGGGCCCTGGTCATCAACCTGCAGGCGCGTCGGTACGGCGTGGACGCCGCGCCCGACGGCACCACGGGCCTGCGGCTCGCGGCCGCCCGTCGGCCCGACGTGGTGCTGCTGGACCTGGGCCTGCCCGACATGGACGGCGTCGCCGTCATCAGGGCGCTGCGTGGCTGGACCCGGGTGCCGATCATGGTGATCTCGGCCCGGCAGGGGTCGGACGAGAAGGTGGCCGCGCTCGACGCGGGCGCCGACGACTACGTCACCAAGCCGTTCAGCATGGACGAGCTGCTGGCCCGGCTGCGGGCCGCCGTCCGGCGTACCGAGGAACTTCCGCTGACTCCCGGGACCGCCCGGGTGGAGACGGCGGACTTCAGCATCGACCTGCTCGCGAAGAAGGTCGTACGGGACGGCCACGACGTACGGCTGACACCCACCGAGTGGCACCTGCTGGAGATCCTGGTGACCAGCCCCGGCCGGCTGATCACGCAGCTGCACCTCCTCCAGGAGGTGTGGGGAGTCTCGCAGCACGACAAGACGAACTACCTGCGTGTCTATATGGCCCAACTGCGCCGCAAGCTGGAGAAGGACCCCTCCCACCCCCGCCACCTGATCACCGAGCCCGGCATGGGCTACCGCTTCGAAGCCTGACCCCGCCCGCGAGCTCGCCAGGACGCAGGGCCGCCCTGGCGATAGGCGTCGGATTACGCGGCGTCGCTCGCGTTGGGCCGGGCCGCCCTACGGCGTCCGGAGCCCCGGGTGCTCTTGGCGGACGCGGCGCGCGGAGTCGTACCGGAAGCGCGAGACGCCGTACCGGATGCGGTCCGGGACGAGGAACCGGACGTGGCGCGGGACGTCGTACCGGATGCACCCCGGGACGTCGTACCGGAAGCCGACTGGCGCCCGGAGCCGCGGCCGGTCGCTGTCGCGGCACCGCCCTGCGTCTTCCCGGCGGACCCCGAGCGGCGGGCGGCGGTGCGGTCGCCGGACGCGGACGTGCTGCCGGAGGCCTTCGCTGGGGCGGCCGAGCGCCGGGCGGAGCCCTGGCCTCCCGTCCTGGTGGCACCGGCCGACGACGCCTGGGCCGCCTCGCCACCGGACCGGCTCCTGCGGCCGGACCGTCGGCCGCCCGGCCTGTCACCGGGCTTCCGGTCCGCGCGGGACGCAGGCGCCGCCGGCTGGGGCACCTCGATCGTGACGGCGACGCCGGACGGCTCGCGGGCGCCCGTGATCGTGGCCAGTTCCGTGTCGCTGGAGGTGACGCGGGCCGTGCGGGGGCGGATGCCCGCGTCCGACATCAGCCGGGTCATCTCCCGCTTCTGCTCGGGCAGGACCAGCGTGACCACACTGCCGGAGCCGCCGGCGCGGGCCGTGCGGCCGCCCCGGTGGAGGTAGTCCTTGTGGTCGGTGGGGGGATCGACGTTGACGACGAGGTCGAGGTCGTCGACGTGGATGCCCCGGGCCGCGACGTTCGTCGCCACCAGCGCCGTGACCTGGCCGTTCTTGAACTGCTCCAGGGTGCGGTTGCGCTGCGGCTGGGAACGCCCGCCGTGCAGGGCCGCCGCGCGCACCCCGACGGCCAGCAGCCGCTTGGCGAGCCGGTCGGCGGACCGCTTGGTGTCGAGGAAGAGGATGACCCGGCCGTCACGGGCCGCGATGCGCGTGGTGACGGCCTTCTTGTCGGTCTCGTCCTGGACGTGGAGCACGTGGTGCTCCATGGTCGTCACCGCTCCCGCCGACGGGTCCACGGAGTGCACCACGGGGTCGGTCAGGAACCGCTGCACCAGGCGGTCGATGTTGCGGTCCAGGGTGGCCGAGAAGAGCATGCGCTGACCGTCGGGCCGCACCTGCGTGATCAGCTTGGTGATCTGCGGCAGGAAGCCCATGTCGGTCATCTGGTCGGCCTCGTCCAGCACCGTGATGCGGACGTCGCCGAGCACGCACTCCCCGCGCTCCACCAGGTCGTTGAGCCGGCCCGGAGTCGCCACCAGCACCTCGGCACCGCGCCGGAGCGTGCCGGCCTGCTTGGTGATGGACAGGCCGCCGACCACGGTGGCCAGCCGGAGGTTGACCGCCGTCGCGTACGGGGTCAGCGCGTCCGTCACCTGCTGGGCGAGTTCCCGGGTGGGCACCAGCACGAGGGCGAGCGGCGCCTTGGGCGCGGCGCGCAGTCCGGCGGTGCGGGCCAGGAGCGCGAGCCCGAACGCGAGGGTCTTGCCGGAGCCGGTGCGCCCCCGCCCCAGCAGGTCACGGCCGGCGATCGAGTTGGGCAGGGTGGCGCCCTGGATCGGGAAAGGGGTGGTCACCCCCTGCGCGGCGAGGGTCTTCAGCAGACCCGCGGGCATGTCCAGGTCGGCGAATTCCTCGACGGCGGGGAGTGCGGGGGTCGTGCTCTCCGGCAGCCGGAACTCCCTCGGCGACGACGCGGACGGTGGGGGTGACGAGGCGCGCCGATTCGACTTCTGGGGCCTGCGGGACATGCGATGCTCTGCCTTCCTGGAAAACAGCACAAACCGGGGTCCGCACCATTCGGTGCGGACCCCGGTGAGCGGGAATACGCGTCCGGCTATCAGGCGGGGACGATGTTCTCCGCCTGGGGACCCTTCTGGCCCTGCGTGACGTCGAAGGAGACCCGCTGGCCCTCCTGCAGCTCACGGAAGCCCTGGGTCGCGATGTTCGAGTAGTGGGCGAAGACGTCCGGGCCGCCGCCGTCCTGCTCGATGAAGCCGAAGCCCTTTTCCGAGTTGAACCACTTGACGGTTCCCTGTGCCATGACTTTCTCCTTCTGTAGGCAGAGGCCCCATCCGGAGATCCCGGAAAACAAATAATGCGCCTGCAGGAGAAAGCATTCCCGTCAGGCGCACATAGGTTCATGGGTACCACAACTGCAACTCGGAAACCGTAGCACAGTCCGGGGTCGGATGCCTGGTCAGACGTGGAGGTCGAGTGTGTCGAGCACGAGATAGCCGTCGACGCGGCTGAGCCGGTCCGAGGCGGGATCCGGCGGGAGGGCGTGTCCGAGGTCGTCGGCGCGCACCTCGCTGATCCACTGGTCGTGCTGGTACTCGTGGTTGATCAGCGCGGTCAGCAAGTGGGCTCCCACGACGGTCAGTTGGGCCGGGGCCCCGACGTCGCCCGCGGCGATGGCGCCCATGCGGACGTGGACCCGTTCGGCGACGGTGTCGCGGAACGTGGTGAGCCGTTCGACCGTGGGCAGCGCCCCGCGGAACTTCTCCGGGTTGGCCGAGTCCATGAGCCCGTCCAGTTCCGGGTCGGGGCTCGGCTCGGCCGCGGTGAGGTTGCGGACCATGAAGTGGGCGACATGGGCCTGGTGGCCCAGATGCCAGCCGATGGCGCTGGAGTCCTCGTGCGGTCGCCAGGTCACCTCGTCCGCGGTGAGGTCCTTCCAGAGCGCGTCGGTGTACGCGCGGGCACGGTCGTACTCGCGAAGCAGTTCGGTGAGTCGGTGCATGACTTCCCCTGTCCGGGTCGGGTCCCGCTCGCGTGGCGGGAAGGGATCAGTGCGAGGCGGACGGCTGCCGGTGGGCGGCCGCGAGGCTGTCGGCCAGGTGGAGGAGATCGGGGCCGAGGACGGAGCCGGCGCTCCACACCGCCTCGAAGGAGATCCGCACCTCGCGGCCCTGGTCCGTCAGCGGCCGGTGGGGCGCGTCCGGCGAGGTGAGCTTGGAGCGGGGGACCATGGCCGACCCCAGGCCCAGCCGCGACCACTCCTGCAGCCCCTGGTAGCTGCCGGCCTCCCCCGGATACGTCCGCAGGGGCAGCTCACGGGCCTGGAAGAGCTGCGTGGTGAACGTGGTCAGACCGCAGGTGTCCGGGACGAGGATGAACTGCTCCTTGGCGGCCTCCTCGAGTTCGACGGGAGTGCCCTCGCAGGCGTCCGGACCGACCACGACGATCGGCTCGATGTCGATGACCCGGTGTTCGAAACGCGGCATGGGGGCGACGGCCGGGATCAGGACGATGTCCAGCTCGTCCGCCAGCAGACAGGCCCGCAGGTCCTGCATGTCCGCCTCGCGCAGCACGAGGTCGCGGGGGAGGGGAAGGTCGCGGACCGTGCCGAACACGCGGGCGACCAGATGCGAACCGATCAGGGGCGAGACGCCCATGCGGATCGTCCGCTCGCCCGGTTCGGCCAGCCGTCTGGCCTCCGCCGCGACGGCGTCGAGGGCGACCAGGGCGCGCTCGATCAACGGAAGGATGCGGGCACCGAACGCCGTCTGGGTCACCCCTCGCGGTGACCGGTCGAACAACTTGCCGCCCAGGCGCTCCTCCAGCTTGGCGATCCCGTTGGACAGAGCGGGCTGGGTGACGCCGTAGGCCCGCGCGGCGGCGCTGAAGGACTTGGTCTCGGCGACCGCCTGCGCGTACCGGAGACCTTCGGGATTCAGCCGGTCGGTCATAGCCATGCCTTATAGCTCCATTCGCGGTCGCCACCTACCGGTCCGCTCTTCCTCTGCATACGGTGAGGGTCTGCCGCATCAGCATAACCAGCAGCTATATCCAGTACCGCCGTACGAGAGAAGGACGCAGCGTCATGCCGGACCCCGCCGTGACCATGGTCGTGACCGAGCCCGGAGGCCCGCTCCACCCCTCCGTGGCTGAGATGGCGTCGCCTACGGGGACGTGGGTCCGCGTGGCCGTCGAGGCGAGCGGTGTGTGCAACGCGGACATCGCGACGGCCGCCGCGACCGGCAAGGGGACCTCGTTCCCGGTCACGCCGGGGCACGAGGTCGCCGGAGTCGTCGCCGAGCTGGGCGACAGGGTCGAGGGCTGGGCGGTCGGGGACCGGGTGGCCGTCGGATGGTTCGGCGGCAGCTGCGGGCACTGCGCCTTCTGCCGGACCGGCGATGTCGTCCACTGTCCCGACCGCAAGGTGCCCGGTCTCTCCTACGCGGGTGGCTGGGCGCAGACCGTCACCGTGCCCGCCGACGCGCTCGCGCGTATCCCCGACGGACTGGACCCCTTCGATGCCGCGCCGTTCGGCTGCGCGGGGGTGACGACCTTCAATGCCGTCCGCAAGGCGGGCACGCGTGCGGGTGGCCGTGTCGCCGTGTTCGGACTGGGCGGCCTCGGGCACCTCGCCGTCCAGTACGCGGCGAGGCTCGGGTACGAGACGATCGCCGTCGCCCGGGGCGGCGACCGCGAGAAGCTCGCCCGCGAACTCGGCGCCCACCACTACGTCGACAGCGACGCGAGGCCGCCCGGGGCGGCCCTGAGGGAACTCGGCGGCGCCGACCTCATCGTCCACACCGCCTCCACCACCGCCCCCGTGACCGAACTGCTCACCGGGCTGAACGTGCACGGGCGGCTCACCCTCGTGGGCGTCGACGCGGGATCCGTGACCGTCCCCGCGGCCCGGCTCGTCATGAACGGCCACACCCTCACCGGCCATCTGACCGGCAGCCCCCGGGAGACGGAGGAGGCGATGCGGTTCGCCGTCACCCACGGCGTACGGGCCCATGGTCGAGCGGATGCCGCTGCGGGAGGCGGGAGAGGCGCTCACCCGGCTGCGTTCCGGAGCCCCGCGCTTCCGTATCGTCCTGGACGCCGCCTGACCGGCGCGGAAACCCGCGATCGCATCGACGGCCACCCCTGGGAAATGAGAAACCGCCTGTGACGAGCACCGCCTCAGCCACCCCCTCCGGAACGTCCCCCGGGCCCGAGGCACAGCGCCGGGTGCTGACCGTCCTGGTCGCCAGTCAGATCCTGAGCGGGGCCGGACTCGCGGCCGGCATCACCGTCGGTGCCCTGCTCGCACAGGACATGCTCGGCTCCACCGACCTCGCGGGCCTGCCCAGCGCCCTGTTCACCGCCGGCTCGGCCCTCGCCGCGGTCGCGGTGGGCCGTATCTCCCAGGCCCGGGGCCGCAGACCGGGCCTGGCCCTCGGATACCTGACCGGCGCCGTCGGCAGCGCGGGTGTCATCGCCGCCGCCGTCGCCGACAGCCCCGTCCTGCTGTTCCTCGCCCTGTTCGTCTACGGCGCGGGCACCGCCACCAACCTCCAGGCGCGCTACGCCGGTGCCGACCTGGCCGCCCCCGGGCACCGCGCCCGCGCCGTCTCCACGGTCCTGGTCGCCACCACCCTCGGCGGAGTCGTCGGCCCCAACCTGGCCGCGCCCACGGGGAGCCTCGCCGAGGACATCGGCGTCCCCGCCCTGGCAGGACCGTTCCTCCTCTCCGGTACGGCCTACGCCCTCGCCGCCCTCGTCCTGGCCGTCTGGCTGCGCCCCGACCCCCTGCTGCTCGCCCGCGGTCTCGACCTCCGGCAGCCGCAGGAGACCACCCCCGTCGCGAAGACGCGTGGGCCGGGGCTGATACCGGGTGCGCTGACGATGATCCTCACCCAGCTCGTCATGGCCGCCGTGATGACGATGACGCCCGTCCACATGCACGACCACGGACACGGCACCGCCGCCTCCGGCCTGGTGATCGCCATCCATGTCGGCGCCATGTACCTGCCCTCGCCGCTGACCGGCCGGCTCGTCGACCGGTACGGCCCCACCGCCATCGCCGCGTCCTCGGGCCTCACGCTCCTGGCCGCCGGGATCACGGCCGCCGCGGCACCCGCGGACTCCGTCGCGCTGCTCGCCCTGGCGCTCGCGTTGCTCGGCGTGGGCTGGAACCTCGGTCTCGTCTCCGGCACCGCGATGATCACCGACGCGGTGCCGCTGGCGACCCGCGCCCGGACCCAGGGACTGGTCGACGTGTCCATCGCGATCGCCGGCGCCACCGGGGGCCTCTCCTCCGGCCTCGTCGTCTCCGCCGCGAGCTACCCCGTCCTGGCCCTCACCGGCGGCGTGCTCGCCCTCGCGGTCCTCCCCGCCGTCGCCGCGGGGGCGACCAGGCGGTAACCGACGCCGACGCCTCAGCGCTGCGGTGCCGGACCACTGCTCGCGCGTACCACCAGGTCGACCGGGACCAGCGAGTCGGGCCCGGGCGCGTCCGCCGAGTCGTCGATACGGCTCAGAAGCAGCCGTAGCGCGCGCGTGCCGATCTCCGCGAAGTCCGTGCGGACGGTCGTCAGCGGCGGCAGCAGATGCGCGGCCTCCGGGATGTCGTCGTAGCCGACCACACTGATGTCCCCGGGGACCGAGCGGCCCGCCTCGTGGAGGGCGTGCAGGACGCCCAGGGCCATCTGGTCGTTGGAGACGAACACCGCGGTCACGTCGGACCGCCGGGCCAGACGGCGCCCCAGGTGGTAGCCGGAGTCCGCGCTCCAGTCGCCGAACAGCGGCTCGGGGACCGGTGCCCCGGCCGCCTCCAGGGTCGACCGCCAGCTTTCCAGCCGGTGGTCGGCGGAGGTCCAGCCGCTCGGGCCCGCGATGTGCCGGACGGTCTCGTGGCCGAGCCCCAGCAGATGCTCGGTGGCCTTGCGCGCCCCCGTCCGCGAATCGCCGGTGACCTGCTCGGTCTCGGTGTCGAAGCCGTTCTCCAGAACGACGAGAGGGGTGTCGAGACGGGTGTCGGCCAGGGCATGCCCCACCCACAGCTGCGGGGCGATGGCGATGACCCCGTCCGCCCCCTCGGCCGAGAGCCGGTCCACGGCCTCCACGACCGTCTGCCGCTCGGCCGTGTCCAGCGCGATCGAGCTGACCAGGTAACCGGCCTCCTGAGCCGCGGTGTTGATCGCGGTCAGGATCGAGGCGGGACCATAGCGGGCCGCGTCGAAGGAGATCACTCCGAGCATCCGGGTCCGGCCACTGGCGAGCGAACGGGCGCTGCGACTCGGCCGGTAGCCGAGGGTGCGCATGGCCGCGAGCACGGTCTCCCGGGTCTCGGGCCGGACCGACGGATGCTCGTTGAGCACGCGCGAGACGGTCTGCTTGGAGACTCCGGCCAGCCGGGCGACGTCGTCCATCACGGGCCGCGAGCCCGCGAAGTTGCGCCTGCTGCGCCCCTTCGCAGCGGCTCCGCCGGTGGCGCTCGGTGTCATGGTGGCGGTTTCCTCGACCTCGGGTGGGGGCGGTACGGCCCCCGGGGCGGACCCGGGGGACCACAGCATAGGCGGGAGCCGGCTCAGCCGGCCCGGACCGACCAGGTCCGGCGGGTGATCCACTCGGCCCGCACGACGGATGCCGTACGACCGTCCGCGGCGGCCTGCGGCGGCAGGTACACCGGCGCGTCCGCGCCCAACGGCAGCAACCGCAGCCGCAGTTCGCCGACGGGCAGCCGGTCCACCCCGATGTCCCAGACCCGCCCCGCGTAGAACTGGTCGGCCACGAGCGTGTCGCCCACGTACGCCCGCCCCACGTCCCCGCTCCAGTGCAGCCGCAGCAGCGTGCCCGGCGGCAGGTCCTCGGGCACCTCGACGCGGTACTCGGCGGCCACGGTGTCGAAGTACCGGTCCGCCGGCGCACTCGCCCGGTCCAGGACGCCGGTCACGGTCGGGGGAGC
Source organism: Streptomyces sp. NPDC047072 (assembly GCF_040643855.1). Classification (NCBI taxonomy): domain Bacteria; kingdom Bacillati; phylum Actinomycetota; class Actinomycetes; order Kitasatosporales; family Streptomycetaceae; genus Streptomyces; species Streptomyces sp. NPDC047072. Next base: position 35,067 of record NZ_JBEYVC010000006.1, read on the forward strand.
GTCCCCGGCGGGCCGCACCAGCGTGACCTCGGCATCTTCTACGACGGGACCCGCGCCGGATCCGACCGGGTACCGAGTGAACACCCCGTCCGGGGCCCCGCTCACGGGCTCCCCGTCCACCACCGGCGCCCGCTCCGGCGCGGGCAGCACCGCGAACGAGGTGTCCGCGCCCGAGCCGTGCAGCCGTACCTCGTCCCGGTCGAAGACGACACCGTCGGCGCTGAGCACCAGCCGCTCGGCGCCCCAGGCCTCGCCCCGGTAGACGGTACGGGCGGTGGCCGCGTCCAGCACCAGCAGGCCGACGCGTCCGCCGTCCGCCGTATCCACCTCGACGAGGGCGTCGGTGCCGGGACGCACCCCGGTCACCAGCAGCCGGTCGTCCACCGGAGTGACATCACCGGAGGGCGTGGCGACGGCGGCCACCGTGTCGGCGGCCAGGGCGAGTTCGGGCGCGACGCCGTCCGTCGCGGCCAGCACGAGGACGGTACGGCCGTCCACGTCGACCGTGCACACCGGCTGGGCCGTGGCCCACTCCAGCCGCAGCCCCGCCACGTCGAGCCGCAGCGGCCAGCAGAAGTACGCCCCGGACGGCACGGTGACGGGCGTGCTCGGCAGGTTCAACGTCTGGTGAATGTGCGGGAGTTCGACGGTGAACGACGTCTCCGGGTGCTCCGGCAGCGGCTCGTGCGGCTGGTGGTTGTTGACGAACAGGAAGCCGCAGGAGCCGTCACCGCGCACCGCCCACCGCAGGGTCTCCCGGTCGTCCTGCCCGTCCGGCTGCCGCTCGGGCAGGACGGACTCCATGGGCGCGATCAGATGCCCGAAGTCCGCCAACAGCAGGTGCTGGAGCCGGAGTTCGTGGTAGGTGCGCCGGTACTGGCCGTACTCGCCGAGCGGTGCCTGGAAGTCGTACGTCAGGACCGGCAGGTCGTTGGGGTAGCCGGTGGCGTGCGACTCCTGCAGGGTGGTCAGCTCGCCCGCCGGATTCGTGCCGCCGTGGAACATGTAGTAGCCCTGCCAGACCGAACCGCAGCCGATCTTGGTGAGGCCGAGCGCGCCGATGTCGTCCGGGTCGACGTACGGACGACGGTGGTACGACACCGCCATGCCGCCGCCCAACTCGCAGGTGGCCCACGGGAACCGGTCGGCGAAAGCGTCCGGTTCGCTGCCGCGCACCGTCATGGGGCGCAGGTCGGAACCGATGCCCTCGTCGTCGCGCTGGTGGGTGAAGAAGAAGTGCTTGCGGCAGGTGTCGGGCCAGCCGCCGTCCGCCTCCGTCCAGAAGGTCTCGGTGTAGCCGCCGTACAGCGGAAGCAGCTCGTTCGGCGGGAGTTGGACCCCGCCCCAGGCGGTCGACGTCCACAACGGGGCGCTGAGCCCGGCCTCCTGAGCCATCCGCTTCAGCGTCAGGAGGTGGCCCGGCTGGTCGTAGAGCTCGTTCTCGATCTGGACGGCGACGATCGGGCCGCCGGACGCCCGGTCCAGGCCGCGCAGTTGCTCGGCGACCGCCGCGAACCACGGTCGTACCGCGTCCAGATAGGCCGGATCGTCGGTGCGGATCTTGCAGTCGCGTGCCAACACCCAGTTCGGGAGGCCGCCGTTGCGGACCTCCGCGTGCGACCAGGGGCCGACGCGGGGGATGAAGTCCAGGCCGTGGCGGGCGCACAGTTCGGCGAAGCGGCGCAGGTCCAGATCGTCGTCGAAACAGACGCGGCCCTCGGTCTCCTCGTGATGGATCCAGATGATGTAGCTGGCGACGGCGGTTACCCCGCCCGCCTTCATCTTCAGGAGCTCCTCCTCCCACTCGGCGGCCGGGTAGCGGGAGTAGTGGAACTCGCCGGAGACCGGGAACCAGGGGCGGCCGCCGCGGGTGAGCCAGCGGCTGGTCACCTCGATGGGGTCGGCCACGCCCGGCGCGTCGGCGAAGGGCAGGTGGCCGGTGAGCGGGGGAGCGGCGGGCGCGGGGAAGCGCAGTCGGTGCGAGTGGGTCACCAGGTGTCCTCCGGTCCGAGGTCGGCGGTGTCCGTGAGCTGGGCACGGGTGCCGGTGGTGGCGTGCAGTTCGAGGACGACGAGGTCGTTGGTACCGGGGCGCAGGACCGGGGCGGGGACGTACAGCGTGTGCTGCGGTCCGCGGTTCCAGTAGCGGCCGAGGTGGAAGCCGTTGACCCAGGCCTGGCCCTTGGTCCAGCCGGGCAGGGCGAGGAAGGTGTCGGCGGGCGTGGCCACCTCGAAGGTGCCCCGGTGGAAGGCGGGACCGGCGGCCGGGCCCGTCCCGTACGCCCCGAACGGTACGGCGGTCAGGTCGTCGACCGGTACCGGCCGCGCCTCCCAGCCGTGCAGGGCGGTCCCCTGGAAGGAGACCGGGCCGAGCAGCCCCTTGGGCGCTCCGATGCGCGGCCCGTAGTTGACCCCGCCCATGTTCTCGACGAGCACCTCCAGCACGGCACCGGCGTGCGGCACCCGGACGGGCAGTGTCTCGTCGTGGCGTTCGCGTTCCAGGACGCCGAAGGGGGCGCCGTCCACGAAGACCTGGGCGCGGTCGCCGACCCCGCCCGCGAAGTGCAGCAGGCCGTCGCCCGCCGTGGGCAGGGTGGTGCGGTAGAGCACGTAACCCGACTGCGCGCCCAGCGCGTTCATCGTCGCCGGGTCCTCGGTGCGCACCGGCGGGAGACCCCGGACGTACGACAGCAGCGGCGCGTGCTGGTCCAACTCCACGCCCGTGACCGGGAGTCTGGGCGCCGGTGCGGGGGCCGGCTCCTCCGGGACCGGGGCGTGGCGGGCGATGACCTCGCGGAAGGCGTGGTACTTCGGGCCGGGGTCGCCGCTCTCGGTGAGGGCCGCGTCGTAGTCGTAGGAGGTGATGGTGGGCGCGTAGGCATGCTTGTGGTTGGCGCCGTTGGTGAAGCCGAAGTTGGTGCCGCCGTGGAACATGTAGATGTTGACCGAGGCCCCGGTCGCGAGCAGCCGGTCCAGGTCGGCCGCCGCGTCGGCCGCGCTGCGGACATGGTGCGGGCCGCCCCAGTGGTCGAACCAGCCGATCCAGAACTCCGCGCACATCAGCGGGCCTTCGGGCTGGTGGGCGCGGAGCGCGCCCAGGTTCTCCTCGACGCGGCTGCCGAAGGTGGTGGTCGCGAGCGTGCCGGGCAGGGTACCGGCCGCCAGATGCTCCGGGTTGGCCTGGTCGCAGGTGAACAGCAGCTCCTCGACGCCCCGTTCGCGCAGCGACTGGTGGACGTGCTTGAGATAGGCGGTGTCGTCGCCGTACGCCCCGTACTCGTTCTCCACCTGCACGGCGATCACCGGGCCGCCATGTGCCGCCAGATACGGCCGCAGCGCGGGCAGCAGCAGGTCCAGATAGCCGTCGAACGCGTCCGTGAAGCGCGGGTCGCTGGTGCGCAGCCGGATGTCGGGGTCCGCGAGGAGCCAGGAGGGCAGCCCGCCGTCGTCCCACTCGGCGCAGATGAACGGGCCCGGGCGCAGGATGACATGGAGGCCCTCCTGCTGGGCCAGCCGCAGCCAGCGGGGCAGGTCGAGGAAGCCGTCCAGGACGAGCGCGCCCGGCTCCGGCTGGTGGTGGTTCCAGGGCAGATATGTCTCGACGGTGTTCAGGCCCATCAGGCGGGCCTTGCGCAGCCGGTCGCTCCACTGGTCGGGGTGGATGCGGAAGTAGTGCATGGCCCCGGAGATGATCCGGAACGGCTCGCCGTGCAGGAGGAAGCCGTCGGACGTCGTCGTCAGAGCGGGCATGCGGGATTCCCTTCGAGTCAGCGGGAGTTCGGGGGCTTTCGGGTGCTGCGGGCGAGCCGGAACGTGGTGGCCAGGCACAGTGCCGAGACGCCACTCAGCAGAAGCGGAACGGCCCGGACGCCGGACCACTCGATGACCTTGCCCAGTGCCGGTCCCGCCGCCACACCGCCGACCATGGAGGCGGCGATGACCACGGCGCCGGTCCGGCGGGCACCGGGGGCCGCCTGGTGCAGCCAGGACAGACCGGTGGGGAAGACCGGCGCGATGAACAGACCGACACCGGCGTACGCGTAGGGCGCCAACTCCTCTACGGACGCCAGGAGGAGACAGACCGTCATACCCGCGCAGGACACGGTGACGATGGTCTGCGCCGAGAACCGCAGTGTGAGCGGGGCGACCAGGAAACGGCCCGCGGTCATCATCAGCCAGTAGACGGAGGTGGCGGTCGCGGCCACCCCGGCGCCGTATCCCACGGTCTCCAGGTGAGTGGGCTCCCAGCCGCCGACGCCCGCCTCGATGCCCACATGCAGGACGTAGAGCACGACGAACAGGACGAGCACCGAGGCCAGGCTGCGGCTACGGGCGACCTGGGGGCCGGGCGCCGTGTCGGACGGCTGCGGCGCCCGGTCCTGCACGCCCCTCAGGCACAGGAGCAACGGCAGGTTGACCAGGGCGAATCCGAGGAAGACCGCCGGGTAGCGCGCGGCGCCGACCGCGCCGATCAGCGCCGGGCCGAGGACCGCGCCCACGCCGAACTGCGCGTTGAGAATGTTGAGCATCGCGGTGGAGCGCGGGCCGAAGCCGACCGCGAAGAGCTGGTTGAGCCCGCAGGCGATGCCGCCGAAGCCGAACCCGGCCAGCAGCGCCGAGGCCAGGGCGGCCGGCCAGTTCGGCGCCAGCGCGAAGCCCACCGCTCCGGCCGCCATCAGCAGGTACGACGTGCCGAGGATGCGCCGGTTGCCGATCCGCCCGAAGAGCCGGTCGAACAGCAGGACTCCGGCGACCCCGCCGATGAAATGGGCGCTGAGCGCGAGTCCGGCGCCGGACGGCGACAGCCCGAACTCCTCCCGGAACGCGGGGACCGCCGCGCCGTACAGCGCTTGGAGCGCGCCGATGAGCATGGAGCCGACACAGGAGGCGACCACGGCCGCCGGACTGAAGACCGGGGCGCGGGAGGGAGCCGTTGTCGATGCCATGGATGTTGATGTTACCGGTAACATTCGGGCCGTCAACATCTTTGTGGAGATGCTCGGCGTTCTGGACTGTTCGTCCAGGCCTTGGACGTGTAGTCTAGATTTTGCGAAGAGAGGACGGGAGGTTGCGATGGAAGCCGAACGGAACGCGATCATCGCCGCGCTGACCCCTGTCGTCGACGGGATCGCGGCGACCTTCGGACCGGTGTGTGAAGTGGTGCTGCACGACTACCGGCAGCCGGAGAAGTCGGTGGTCGCCCTCGCCGGCTCGGTCACCGGGCGTTCGGTGGGCGGGGCGATGAGCCAGATCGGGATGCGGATGGTCGCCCGCGGCGACGAGGCCGCCGACGAGCTCAACTACGTCACCCGCACCGGCACCGGGCGGCTGGTCAAGTCGTCGACGATCCTGCTGCGGGACTCCGGCGGCGCGGTCTTCGGCGCCCTGTGTGTCAACGTCGACGTCACCGCCGCGAGCGAGGTCCACGCCCTGCTCGGCGCGCTCGCCGGCGTCGGCGCGACCCCCGCCGAACCGCCCGTCACCACCTTCGGCGACGACATCGACTCCGTGGTCGACGTCATGCTCGACGCCCATCGGCACCAGTCCTGGGCGCTGCTCGACCGCGCCGGACGACTCGAGCTGTTCCGCAGCCTCGACGAGCGGGGCGTCTTCGCCGTACGGCGCGCGATCGAGCAGGTGGCCGGGCGGCTCGGCATCTCCCGCGCCTCCGCCTACAGCTACCTCTCCCAGTCCCGCAAACAGACCTGAAACCGGAGGTCACCCGTGCCGACCACCGTCCCGCCGGTCACCCTCGACGACGTCCTCGACGCGGCCGCCCGCCTCAAGGGCGTCGCGCACCGCACTCCGGTGCTGCGCTCCCGCACCCTCGACGCCCTGGTCGGCGCCGAGGTCCACCTCAAGTGCGAGAACTTCCAGCGTGTCGGTGCCTTCAAGTTCCGCGGCGCCTACAACGCGGTCTCCCGGCTGAGCCCGGACCAGCTGGCCCGGGGCGTCGCCGCGTACTCCTCCGGGAACCACGCGCAGGCCGTCGCGCTGGCCGCGCGGGAACTCGGGACGACCGCGGTGATCGTCATGCCCGAGGACGCGCCGCGTTCCAAGCGGGCGGCGACGGAGGGGTACGGCGCGGAGGTCGTCACGTACGACCGGTACGCCGAGGATCGCGTCGCGGTGGCGGAGGGGGTGGCGGCCGAGCGGGGGCTCGCGTTGATCCCGCCGTACGAGCATCCGCACGTCATGGCGGGGCAGGGGACGGCCGCGCTCGAACTGCTTGACGAGGTGGGGGAGTTGGGTGCGCTGCTCGTGCCCGTCGGGGGTGGTGGGCTGATGGCGGGGAGTGCGACCGTCGCCAAGGGGCGGTTTCCGGGGATCCGCATGATCGGCGTGGAGCCGGAGGCGGGGGACGACACCAAGCGGTCGCTGGAGGAGGGGCGGCGGGTGAGTGTCCCGGTGCCGAAGACCATTGCGGACGGGCAGGCGTTGCATGAGCCGGGGGAGCTGACGTTCTCCGTGAACCGGCGGTTGGTCGACTCGATCGCCTTGGTGTCCGACGAGGAGATCCGGGAGGCCATGCGGTTCGCGTTCGAGCGGCTGAAGATGGTCGTGGAGCCGAGTGGGGCGAGTGCGCTGGCTGCGCTGCTTGCCGGGAGGGTGGGTGATGTGCCTGCGCGTGTCGGGGTGATCGTGTCCGGGGGGAATGTGGATGCGGAGCGGTTCGCGTCTCTGTGCGGGGGTGGGGAGTAGCGGGTCAGGAGAGGGGGGTGGGTGGGGTCGCCCCGTACTGTCTCCGCGCCGTCACTCGAATGGCGGCCCCGACTGGACGGGCGGACGATGGAGTGGTGGGGCGCGGCCTCCAGTGGTGCCGACGCCTCGGCCGTGATGTGCGGTCGGAAGGGAGAGTCGTCATGTTTGAGGTCAAGACGCTCGACAAGCCGGACGAGCGCCGCGATTTCCCCCGCGGCCACCTCGAAGCCGTCCACATGAGCGGACTGGACTTCGCCGTGGGCACCTTCGAGCCGGGCTGGCGCTGGTCCGAGTCCGTGGCGCCGATCGCGGGCACCAGCAGCTGCGAGGTCCACCACAACGGCTATGTGGTCCAGGGCCGGATGCACATCGCCATGACCGACGGCGCCGAGGGCGAAGTGGGCCCCGGAGATGTCTTCGTGGTCGCGCCCGGGCACGACGCGTGGGTCGTCGGCGACGAGCAGTGCGTGGTGTACGACTTCGCGGGCGGCATGGCGAAGGACTACGCGAAGAAGGGCTGACGGGCGGGGCTGGCTCACCGTCTCTCAGACGGCGATGACGATCTTCGAGCGCGCGTGTTCCACCACGTGGTGCCGGAGGGCCTCGGCCGCCTCGCTCAGCGGATAGACACGCTCCACGACCGGGGTGATCTTTCCGGCCTCGGCGAGTTCCCGCAGCTCCCGGAGGTTCCGCTTGTCGGCCTTCGCGGCGATCTCCAGCAGCCGTTGGCCGGCGAAGCGTGCCACCAGACGGCGCCGGATGAACAGCGCCATCGGGCCGACGAGACTGCCGCCCTCGTAGACGCCCCCGCCGGACAGCACCAGCGCTCCGGTGGGGGTGACGGCGCGGCGGAAAGCGGTGAGGGAGTGGTTGCCGACCAGGTCCAGGACGACGTCGTACCGGATCCCCGAGCGGGTGAAGTCCTCCTGCCGGTAGTCGATGACGTGGTCGGCGCCGAGTGAGCGGACGAGGTCGGCGTTCCGTTCGCCGCACACGGCGGTGACCTCCGCGCCGTACACCTTGCCGAGCTGTACGGCGAAGGGGCCGACGCCTCCCGACGCCCCGTTGACCAGCAGGCTCTGGCCCGGTTTGAGCGGGGCCACGTCCCGCAGGCCGATCAGCGCGGTGTTCGCCGCCAAGGGGATCGCCGCCGCCTCCTCGAAGGTGAGGTTCGCGGGCTTCAGGTCGGTCTCGGAGTCGCGGGCGCACACGTACTCGGCGAAGGCGCCGTTCGCCTCGCCGTACACCTCGTCCCCGGGCCGCAGTCCCGTGACCCCGGCGCCGAGCGCCTCGACGCGGCCCGCGAAGTCCCGGCCGCGGATCCTCGTCCTCGGCGCGCGCAGTCCCATCGACAGCCGCGCGATCTTCGGATCGCCGTGCATGAAGTGCCAGTCGTAGGCGTTGACGGAAGACGCGTGCACCTTCACCAGCACCTCGCCCGGCCCGGGCACCGGCTGGTCGACCTCCCTCAACTCCAGTGCGTCCGCCGAGCCGTACCGGTCCTGGACCACTGCCTTCATGGGACCCCCTCCCTGCTTCGGAGAGTAGGGCATCCCGTGCCGCTTGCCACCCTTCCTGCCGGTCACCGGAGTGCATGCCGGCCACCTCAGATCGGCAGCAGCCGTCCCACCAGGATGCTCAACTGCCGGGCGTTGCGGCACTCGTGCATCTCGACCAGGTCGGCGTACTCGTACGCGGCGGAGTCGCCCGTGCCCCACTGGGGGCGGGCCTCCGGGTTCAACCAGTAGACGCGGCGGGCCCGTTCGGTGATCTCGCGGACCGCGGGGAGGTTCGGGTCGCTCATGTTGGTGCGGGCGTCACCCAGGACGAACACGGTCGTGCGCGGACCCACCGCGTCGCCGTAGCGCTGCGCGAACTCGCCCAGCGCGACACCGTAGTCGCTGCTGCCGTGCCAGCCCGTGAGCGTGGCCTCGGCCCGGATGCGGGCGCCGAGCCCCTCCGCGTCGGCCGCCCCGTGTTCCAGGAGCCCGGTCACCTCGTCGAGCCGGTTGACGAAGGCGAACACCCGCACCTTGCTGAACTGGTCGTGCAGCGCCTGCACCAGCAGCATCGTGAAGTCCGAGAACCCCGAAACCGAGCCCGACACGTCGCACAGCAGCACCAGTTCGGGCCGGGCGGGCCGGCGCCGGCGCAGCACCGGCTTCATCGGCACCCCGCCCGTCGACAGCGAACCGCGCAGGGTCCGCCGTAGATCGATGCTCCCGCGCGCCGCACGACGCCGCCGGGCCGCGAGTCGGGTGGCGAGCTTGCGCGCCAACGGCTGGACCGTGCGCCGCAGTTCGGCCAGCCGGTCCTTCCCGGCGAACAGGAAGTCCACCCGGTCGGTGGTCGTCGCCACCGCCCGCCGGGCGAGCTGGTCCCGGTCGCGCCGCTCGGCGACCCGCCGCCGCGCCTCGGTCGCCACCAGCGCCCGGAAGGCGTCGATGCGCCGCCGGATCTCGTCCTCCAGCAGCCGGTCCGTGAACCCGGACATGCCCTGCTGCCCCCGGACGGAGTCGCGGACCCGCGCGAGCAGCGTCTGCGGGCGCAGCCGGTCGAGGACCTGGTACGACGACCAGCCGTCCGTGGTGGGGGAGTTGCCGTAGCCGCCGAAACCGTCGACCGCCTCGATCGCCAACCGGGCCATCAGGCCCCGGTCGTCGGCGGCGAGCGCGGCCGCGAGCCGCTCGCGCAGGTCGTCACGGTCGGTGGTCCCCTCGCCGGGCGCTCCCACGCTCCCCGGGAAGTACAGATCGAAGACCGGGTCGAACACCTGCCGTTGAGCCGGACCGTGCAGCAGCGTCGCCGCCAGGCCCTCCCGCAGCCGCTCGCGGTCCGCGAACCCCAGCGCCTCCACCGCCTGCGCCGCGTCCACGGTCTCGCCGGTCCCGATCCGGACACCGTGCGCCCGCAGCGCCCCGACCAGGGAGGTGAGCCGCTCGGCGGTGCTCACACCGCGTCCAGGTCGAGCTTGGCCCCGGCCTTGAGGATGTCGTCCTGGTGCTTGAGGAGAACGCCCAGGGTGTCTCGTACGACCGTCTCGTCGAGGGAGTCCGCGCCGAGCGCCAGCAGGGTGCGCGCCCAGTCGATGGTCTCCGCGACGGACGGCACCTTGCGCAGGTCCATGGCCCGCAGCGCACCGACGACCCGGACCACCGACCTGGCCAGCGCCTCGTCGAGGCCGGGCACCTTCAGCCGTACGATCCGCCGCTCCAGCTCCTCCTCGGGGAACCCGATGTGCAGGAACAGACAGCGGCGGCGCAGGGCCTCGGAGAGTTCACGGCTCGCGTTGGAGGTGAGGACGACGAAGGGGCGGCGGGACGCGGTGATCGTGCCCAGCTCGGGCACCGTGACCTGGAAGTCGCTGAGCACCTCCAGGAGCAGGCCCTCGACCTCGACGTCCGCCTTGTCGGTCTCGTCGATCAGCAGCACCTTGGGCTCGTCGCCCCGGATCGCCGTCAGCAGGGGGCGGGTGAGCAGGAACTCCTCGCTGAAGATGTCCGTGCGCGTCTCGTCCCAGGTCTCGTCGCGGCCCGCGCTGATACGCAGCAGCTGCTTGGCGTGGTTCCACTCGTACAGCGCCCGGGACTCGTCCACGCCCTCGTAGCACTGGAGCCGGACCAGCCGGGCTTCGGCGACCTGGGCCACGGCCTTGGCCAGCTCCGTCTTGCCGACCCCGGCGGGGCCCTCCACCAGGAGCGGCTTGCCGAGCCGGTCGGCGAGGAAGACGGTCGTGGCGACGGCGGGGGAGGCGAGGTAGCCGGTCTCGGCGAGGCGTGCGGAGACGTCGTCGACGGAAGTGAACAACAACGGGGCCTCCAGCGCGGTGCGAACTCGTGTCCACTCACTATCTAAGCGCTTGTTCACCCTGGCTGTCACGTGGTCCGGGAGGTGAGGGACACGGCCGTGAGCTGATGGCCGCGGCCGGGACGCGGCAGAGGGCGGCCACCGGAAGTGGCCGCCCTTCGTCCTCCGTGGGGTTCACGCCGCCAGCGTCACCGCCGGAGCCCGCAGCACCCTGCGTGCCGTGGCCAGGCTCGTCCCGATCGTCGCGGCCGCCGCGATCGACGCCACCGCCCACCAGATGCCCAGCCCCTGATGGGGCGGCACCGAGTCGGTACGGACCACGGTGTAAGGGATGATCCCGGCCAGCGCCGCGAGCGCTCCGAAGAACAGACCGGTCGCCGTGAGGATCAGCCCCTCCGTGCCCACCGTGCGCAGCACCTGGCCCGGCGTCGCCCCCGCGAGACGCTGCTGGCCGAACTCCCGGCCGCGGTAACTGGTCGCCGCGTACAGCGAGTTGACCAGCATGACGCAGACGAACACCACGATGATGCCGACCACCGTGAGGTTCAGTGTCTCCAGGTTCTTCGCGTCGACCGTCTTGACCGCCCCCGACGCCTCGACGGCGTCGCTGTCCACGCCCTGCATGTACAGCGTCGCGAGGGACACGGCTGTGAACAGGATCAACGACATGAGCACCCCGGCGAGGTGATCCGCCCGTCGACGCAGGTTCCGCACGGCCAGCCAGCCGCTCGCCCCGGTCAGCGGCAGCCGGTCCAGCACGCCTTTCAACAGCCGCGGCGAGAGCAGCGCGAACCCCACCGACAGCAGGATCGCCCCGTACGCCGGTGTCGCCATGAGCGCCTCGTCCGTCGCCGAGAAGGCGAAGGTGGAGGTGGCCGACAGAGCACCGAGCCCCAGGGCCGCGTAGGCGAGGACCGTCCGCGCCCGGCCCCGCCGCCGGTCCCCGCGCGTCGCCCGCCGGACGGCGAGGAACGCGGCACCCGCGGACGCGATCAGCGTGATGGACACGCCGGACATCAGCGCCACCGAACCGAAGGAGTGGTCGACGGAGTCCGCGACCTGCCCGCTGTCCTGGAAGACGTCCAGCAGCACCCGCCCGCCCAGCATCGCCGGGACGATCGCCGCCACGGCACCGACGAGCGCGACCGCCACCGCCTCGCCCACCACCATCCGTTTGATCTGCGCGGGAGTCGCCCCCGAGCAGCGCAGCAACTCCACCTCACCCGCTCGCTGGCGGACGTTGACCGTCAGGGTGGAGGCCACCGCGAAGAACACCAGGAGCGTGCCGTACCCGCCGACCACGCTCGCCGACGTGGTCAGCGTCTCCTCGCTCCGCGCGTCGACACCCGCCTGACCGGCCGTGTCGTAAAGGGAGTTGAACGTCATGGTGATCGCCGCGCCCAGGAAGGCGGCAAGCAGGGTCGCCAGGAACCGTCCGGGCCGCCGCCGGATCGACCGCATCGCCAGTACGAACATCGCTCACACCCCCACCGTCACGTCGTCGCCCAGGTGCGCGAGGCGCTCGGCCACCGCGTCCGGGGTCGGGGCGTCCATGTGGCCGGCGAGCCGGCCGTCGGCCAGGAACAGCACGGTGTCGGCGTAGGAGGCGGCGACCGGGTCGTGCGTCACCATCACCACGGTCCGCCCGTGCACCCGCACCGCCTCCTGGAGCAGCCGCAGCACATCCCGCGCGCTGCGGGTGTCCAGGGCGCCGGTCGGCTCGTCCGCGAAGATCACCCGGGGCTCCGCGACCAGCGCGCGGGCGATCGCCACGCGCTGCCGCTGACCGCCGGAGAGCTGGTCCGGCCGATGGCCGAGCCGGTCACCGAGCCCGACCGCCGTCAGCACCTCCCGGACCCGGCGCCGGTCGACGCGCCGCCCGGCGAGCTTGAGCGGGAGCACCGTGTTCTGCGCGACCGTCAGCGTCTCCAGCAGGTTGTACTGCTGGAACACGAACCCCACCCGCCCGCGCCGGAACTTCGTCAGCTCGGCCTCGCCGCCGCCCGTCAGGTCCCTCCCGTCCACCCGCACCAGCCCGCTGTCGGGCCGGTCGAGCCCCGCCGCGCACTGGAGCAGCGTGGACTTGCCCGAACCCGACGGCCCCATCACCGCGGTGAAGGTGCCCCGGCCGAGGGCGAGCGTGACCCCGTCCAGCGCGGTCACCCGGCTCTCCTGCGTGCCGTAGCTCTTGGTGACCTTGACCAGCCGCAGCGCCTCGGCGGCGGATCCCGTGTCGTCCGTACGCCGTGAGCCTGTGCGAAACATCGTCATCACCCTCCGTCCGGCACTCCGTGTGCCTCGCAGAAGACGCTACGGAGCAGGCGGACAGGGCACATGGGGCGCAGACACCGTCTTGCGGGGTGTACTCAGTGACACCCCCGGGCCGGATACGACAGGGTGATCGTCATGACCGACGGAATAGCCTGGCTCGCCGAACCGCAGTCCATCGCCTGGGGCGGCTACAGCGTGGTGATCGCCCCCGACCTGGAGTCGGAGTCGCTGGCGCGACGAGTCGCCGAGACCACCTTCAGACCCCGCAGAGCCCGCTCGATCGGCGAACTCACCGGCCGCCAGGCCGAGGATCTGATGAACGGCCTCTACGACGACCCCCTCGCCGCGATCGCCCTGCGCCACGGCGAACTCGACGCATGGTCGTACGTCATCAAGTACGGCGGCTGGCAAGCGGAGTTCGGGCGCGGAGCCCGACCGGTCGACCGGGGCGGACTGCACGTCTACCACCTGGAGTTCGAGGAGGAGAACGGCAAGCCGGTGCCCCCGCAGTTCGGCTACTCGCACGACGAGACCCTGATGTGCGCGTTCAACCTGCACCTGGACGGATCCTGGGGCTACGACGGCGTCCGGGGCGACCCCGACGTGGCCTCGGCCGTCCAGGACCGGCTGACCGCGGCCGGCCTCCCCGACCACGACCTCGACCGCCGTACCGTCCACCGGACCTCGCTGGAGGTCCTCCAGGAGCACTTCGGACTCACCCTGCCCCGGGACCGGATCCTCCACGAGAACCTGCCCACCATGCTGCTCACCGAGGTCTGACCACACCCCCGTACGGGCCACCACAACGCGCCGCCGTCCCGGCCCGCCCAGTGCAATGGAGGAGTGACCGCACCTCCCGACGACTGCCTCGCGCGCAACGAGTGGATCTGCGGTGAGTACCTGAGCAGCCGCCGCCACATCCTGTGGGACGCGGTGCTCCAGCACCTCCAGCTGACCACGGTCTCGGTGCTCCTCGGACTGGCCCTCGCCCTGCCCCTGGCGGTGCTCGCGCGCCGCTGGGGCTGGACGGCCGGCCCCGTCCTCGCCGTCACGACCGTGCTCTACACGATTCCGTCCCTGGCGATGTTCTCCCTGCTCCTGCCCGTGTACGGCCTCTCCGCGAGCCTCGTCGTCGCCGGACTCGTGCTCTACTCGCTGACCCTGCTCGTGCGGAACATCCTCGCCGGACTGCGGGCGGTCCCCGAGGAGACCCGGCAGGCCGCACGCGGCATGGGCTACGGCCCGATCCGCCTCCTTCTCACCGTCGAGCTGCCTCTCGCCCTGCCCGCCGCGATGGCCGGACTGCGCATCGCCACCGTCTCGGCGGTCTCCCTGGTGACGGTCGGCGCGATCGTCGGCTTCGGCGGGCTCGGGAACCTGATCTACGCCGGTATGAACACCTACTTCAAGGCACAGGTGCTGACCGCGTCGGTGCTGTGCGTGGTGATCGCGGTGGTGGCGGACCTGCTGCTGCTCGGCGTGCAGCGGCTGATGACTCCATGGACCAGAGCGGGGCGCGGATGAGGAGCGCGAGGCGGATGCGGAGGGGGCGCGGATGCACACGCTGACCGACGCCTGGGACTGGCTCGCCGACTCCGCCCACTGGGCCGGTGAGGACGGCATCTGGCACCGGCTCCTGCAGCATCTCGTCCTCACCCTCGTCTGCCTGGTGGTCAGCTGTCTGATCGCCCTGCCGGTCGCCGTCGTCCTGGGCCATCTGGGCAAGGGTGGCGCCCTGGCCGTCAACATCTCCAACATCGGCCGCGCGGTCCCCACCTTCGCCGTCCTAGTCCTGCTCCTCCTCACCCCCGTGGGCGACTGGGGCGAGGGCCCGACCGTCGTCGCGCTCGTGCTGTTCGCCGTACCGCCGCTGCTCACCAACGCGTACGTCGGCATGCGCGAGGTCGACCGCAGCATCGTGCAGGCGGCGCGGGGGATGGGCATGACCGGGCGACAGGTGATGTTTCACGTGGAACTGCCCCTTTCGCTACCCCTGCTCCTGAACGGCGTCCGGATCGCCGCCGTCCAGCTCGTCGCCACCGCCACCATCGCCGCGCTGGCCGGCGGGGGAGGGCTCGGGCGGATCATCACCGCCGGGTTCAACCTGGCCAGTACGCCCCAGGTGGTGGCGGGTGCGGTCCTGGTCGCCGTGTTCGCCCTGATCGTGGAGGGCGTCTTCGAGACGGCCGAGCGACTCGTGCCCCGTCGGGCGAGGGGGACGCGATGAAGTGCGTACGGGCTGTCCTGGTCGCCGCCCTCCTGCTGACCGGCTGCTCGACCGGCCCCTCCCTGGAGGCCCGGGGCGAGGTCACCGCACCGCCCGGCGACAGCCACCACCTGACCATCGGATCCGCCGGGTTCACCGAGAGCGACCTGCTCGCCCAGATGTACTCCCTGTTGCTGAAGCAGGCCGGGTACAAGACCTCCCTGCTCACCGTCGCCAACCGCGAGCTGTACGAACCCGCCCTGGAGGCCGGTCAGATCGACGTCGTGCCGGAGTACGCGGCCACCTTCGCGGACTGGCTGAACGCCAAGACCAACGGCGCCGACGCGACGCCGGTCGGCTCGCCCGACCTGGACGCGACGATGAAGGCGTTGCGGAAGCTCGCGACGCCGAGGGGGCTGACCGTCCTGGACCCCGGCCGGGCGGTCGACCAGAACGCGTTCGCGGTGGGGGCCGCCTATGCCCGGCGGCACCGGCTCAGGACGCTGAGTGATCTCGGGGAGTCGGGGCTGAAGGTGCGGCTCGCGGCGGGCGACGAGTGCGTGCAACGGCCGTACTGCGAACCGGGGTTGAAGAAGGTCTACGGAATCGCCATCACGGCCGTAGATCCCAAGGGTGTCGGGACGACCCAGGCGAAGCGGGCCGTGCAGAGCGGGCGGGACCAGATGGTCCTCACCACCACGACGGACGCCACGCTGGACGACTTCGGCCTGGTGCTGCTGGCCGACGACAGGCATCTCCAGAACGCGGACTATGTGGTGCCGGTGGTCAACCGGTCCCGGGCGGGGGCCCAGGGAGTAACCGAGGCGCTGAGCCGTCTCAACGACGTACTGACCACGGCCGACCTCGCGTCCATGAACCAACAGGTCGACAGCTGGCGGCGGTTGGCGTCGGACGTGGCCCGGGACTACCTGGAGGAGAAGGGTCTGCTGAGGTGAGACGGGGGCGTTGTCAGTGGGGGCCTGTACGTTGCGGGCATGGGGATCTATCTGGTGAGTGTGGGGGCGCGGGAGTGGTTCGACGATGGGGAGGAGGAGGGGCAGGGGGCTGTTACCGCCGGGTTGAACGAGGAGTTGCGCCGCCGCGGACTGTCGCCGTACGAGTCTCTGCCGGAGGAGCCGGAGCGGTCGATACGAGGGTCGGGGCTCTCCTTCGAGGAGAAGCTGGTGCCGTCCATGGACGGTTTCCTCGGCTTGATCCGCGAGCATCTGGGGCCCTCCGACGCGGAGGCCTTTCTCGACTGGTCCGTGCTGGTGCCGGTGTCGCTCGACACGCCGGTCGAGCTCTCCGTCGAGTCCGCGTACTCGGAGACCACGGTCGTGGCCGGAGCCCCACAGCTCCTGCCCCTGGCGCAACGACTCGCCGAGGCCGTGCGGTTGCCCCTCGATCTGATACCCGGGACCTGCGACAACCTCGACCTGACCATGTGGTTCCTGGACGGCCCGGCGAAGGACACGGCCGCCGCACGACCGGGACCGTGGGGCGACGACCTGGACGCCGCCTTCTACGTGGCGATGTACCTGCGCGCCGCCCAGCACTCGATCCGCCGCAACTGCCCGCTCGTCTACACCTGAGGCTCCGCCTGGACGGCCCGCTGAGGTGACGCCTCCGTGACGTCGGTGACCGTACTGGTGCGGGCGGAGGGCTTCCCGGCGCCCGCAATGCCCGGTACACCCGGTTCATGGGGGACAACTACGGGGGACGCCGATGGTGGCGTCGAGTGAGAGAGCTGTACGAGGGCGCGGAGGCGGAACAGCGGCCGAAGAGTCTGGCGGACCTCGTCCGCACCGAGGACGATCACGCGTACAAGGAGTTCTGCGCGACCTGTCCCGCGCAGAACATACGGATGCAGCGGGTACTGGGTGCCGCGCAGCGGGCGTTCGAGCGGTGCACCCGGCGGAGCGTGGAGCACGCGCTGCGGGCCGCCCTGCGCAATGTGCTCGCGGAGCCCCGGCCGCCCGGCGACCTGGTCTGCGAGTACCTCGACCGGGAACTCACCGACATCGAGGGGTGGTTGGACCAGGACCGGGCGAGCGCGGTGAGCCGGGGGCTGAACATCGGCCTGGGACTGGGAGCCGCCACGGGCACTCTGCTGCTGGCGCTGCCCCTCCTCGCCGGCCGGCCCGCCCTCGCCCTGCTCGGCATCACCCTCGACTGCGGTGACCGCTGGGGTCTGCTCGGCGCGTTCGCCGCGGGCGGGGTGGGAGCCTTCGGGGCCGTCCTCAGCGTCCTGGGCCGGCTGCGGCTGAGCGCCGACGAACTGGCACAGCGGCAGGCGGCCGGGTCGGGGAGCGGAGCCGTACCCGGCCGGCAACTGGCCCGGCGTATGCGCCACGAAGGGGTGTATCGCGTGATCGTCGGCTGGATCCTCGCGGTGGCCGTCTACTTCGTGCTCAGCGGGGGGATCGTGCCGGTGTTCGAAGTGCCGGCCACGACGGCCCAGGTGTGCGGTGCCGCGGGGGCCGGGAGCGCGGCCGGCACGGGTACGGAGTTCTGGGGCTTCTGGTGCGCCATCGGATTCGTCGCGGGGTTCAACGAACGCTGGGCCTTCGGGCTCCTCCGGCGGGACACGGCCGCGAAGGGCACCAAGACCAACTGATCACGCGTCCGCGACCGATTCGAAGTCCACCTGACCGCGCGACACGCCCAGCGCGTCCGCGTCCACCGACCGGCGGAGCGCCTCGTGCAGCTTCGCCGGTGTCAGCACACCGAGGAAGCGCGAACCGTCCAGCACGGCGACCCAGCCGGCGTCGTGCTGGAGCATCACACCGAACGCCTGCTTCAAGGGGGCACCCACCGGCACCCAGGCGTTCATCCGGTGGGCGAGCTCACCGACCGTACGGCTTCCTTCGAGGTCGTCGATGCCCACCCATCCGTGCAGATCACCGGCCGGGTCCAGCACCACCGCCCAGCGCGCACCCTCCGCCCGCAGCCGCTCGGCCGCCCGCGCAGCGGGCTCGTCCACGCGGGCGACCGGCGGCTGCTCCAGGTCGTCCGGCTCGATCGCCGTGACCGACAGCCGCTTCAGCCCCCGGTCGGCGCCCACGAACTCGGCGACATACGGCGTGGCGGGCCGCCCGAGCACCGACCCGGGCGTGTCGAACTGCTCGATCCGCCCCTGCCCGTACACGGCGATGCGGTCACCGAGCCGGACGGCCTCCTCGATGTCGTGGGTGACCAGCAGCACCGTCTTGCGCACCGCGGCCTGCATCCGCAGGAACTCTTCCTGCAGCTGCTCCCGCACCACCGGGTCCACGGCGCCGAACGGCTCGTCCATCAGCAGCACCGGCGGATCGGCGGCCAGCGCCCGCGCCACGCCGACCCGCTGCCGCTGACCGCCCGACAACTGCTCCGGATAGCGCGCCCCGTACGTCTTCGGATCCAGGCCCACCAGATCCAGCAGCTCGGCGGCGCGCGCCCGGGCCTTCGCCCGCTTCCAGCCCACCAGCGACGGCACGGTCGCCGTGTTGTCGAGAATCGTGCGGTGCGGGAAGAGCCCTACCTGCTGGATGACGTAGCCGATGCGCCTGCGCAGCCGCACCGGGTCCACCCTGGCGATGTCCTCGCCGTTCACGAGGATCCGTCCCGAGGTCGGTTCGATCAGCCGGTTGACCATCATCATGGTCGTCGTCTTGCCGCAGCCGGACGGGCCCACGAGCGTCACCAGCTCGCCCTCGGACACCTCGAAACTCAGGTCGTCGACCGCCGTCGTCCCGTCCGCGTACCGCTTGCTGACCTGCTCGAACCGGATCATGACCTCACGCTAACGGCGCGGCCAGGGCTCCGCGCATCGACGGGGTCCCACGGGCTGAGAGGTTCCGACCGTTTCTGGAAAGGCTTCCTGCTGTGACAACGGCGACGAAGGGACCGCAGCATGACTGACGGGATCGAGCGCACCGCAGTTGAGGGCCTCACGGTCGAGCACCGCACCGATCCGCTGGGCGTGGACGCGGCACGACCCCGCTTCGGCTGGCGCACCACTTCCCGGGTCCGGGGCCGCCACCAGAGGGCCTACCGGATCCTGGTCGCCTCCTCGCCCGGACGCCTGGCCGACGGCCACGCGGACGTCTGGGACAGCGGCCGGACCGAGACGGCGGACTCGGTGGCCGTGCGCTACGCGGGCCCGGATCTGCTGCCCTCGACGCGCTACCACTGGACGGTCCAGGTCTGGGACGAGACCGGCAGCCTCCTCCCCGCGGCCCCGAACGCCGTCTTCGAGACGGGCCTCCTCAGCACCGACGGCGAGACCGGCTGGGACGGCGCCCGCTGGATCACCATGGCGGACAAGGCCCCGAACAGCCCGGGCGCACCCCTGCTGAGGCGCCAGGAACCCCTCGACGGCCAAGCCGTCCGCGAGGCCCGGCTGTACGTCTCCGCCCTCGGTGTGTACGTCGCCCACGTCAACGGCCACCGGGTCACGGTCCCGCAGAACGGCGGCACCACCCACGAACTGCTCACCCCGGGCTGGACGAACTACGACACCACCGTCAACTACTTCACCTACGACGTGACCGAACTCCTCGCGGGACAGCGGCACGTCACCCTCGCGGCCGTCCTCGGCAACGGCTGGTACAACGGCCGCGTCTCCGAGAACAGCGTCTACCACTCCCCGGACGGCAACCGCCTCGCCCTCAAGGCCAGGCTCCTGATCCGCTACGAGGACGGCTCGACCCGGTCTGTCGTCACCGAGCCCGGCGACGCCTGGCGGGCCACCGACACCGGCCCCCACCGCGCCGACGACCTCTACGACGGCCAGACCTACGACGCCCGCAGGGAACTCCCGGGCTGGACGGAGGCCGACTTCGACACCTCTGCCTGGTCCGGCGTCGAGGAACACGACTTCGCCGCCCGCTTCCCGGACTCCCAACTCGTCGCGTATCCAGGCGAGTCGGCCCGCCTGATGCCCGAATGGGACCGCGGCCCGCAGTCGATCACGATCCGCACCGGCGGCGACTTCACGGAGGACCCCGCCCGCACCGGCCTCGACCCCACCGCCCCCGTCACCCTGCACCCGGGGGACACCGCCCTCCTCGACCTCGGCCAGAACCTGGTCGGCGTCCCCCGCTACACGCTCCGAGGCCCCGCGGGCACCCAAGTCACCTTCCAGCTCGGCGAGATGCTCAACGACACGAGCGCGGGAGCCGACGGCCCCGAAGGCTCCCTCTACCGGGAGAACCTCCGCAGCGCGCAGGCCACCAGCACCTACATCCTCAAGGGCGACCCGAACGGCGAGACCCACGAGGACACGCTCAGCTTCTACGGCTTCCGCCATGTCTCCGTGACCACGACCGACACCGTCACCCTCGCCGCGTTCACCGGCCGGGTCGCCACCTCCGCACTCGACGACATCGGCGACATCACGACCGACGACGCGGACGTCAACCAGCTGATCAGCAACGTCCGTTGGGGCCAGCGCGGCAACTACCTCTGGGTGCCCACCGACTGCCCGCAGCGCGACGAACGCTGCGGCTGGACCGGCGACACCCAGCTCTTCGCCGCCACCGGCCTCTACAACACCGACGCGGTCGCCTTCCTCGGCCACTTCCAGGACACCGTGATCGACTCGCAGCGGACCTACGGCCTGGACGGCGCCCAGTTCACCTGGATCGCACCCGGCTCCCGCTACAACGAGCCCGTCCCCGCGAGCGGTTGGGCGGACTGCGGGGTCGTCGTGCCGTGGACGGTGTGGCAGATGTCCGGCGACCCCACGATCATCGACCGGAGCTGGGAGGCGATGACGGCCTACCTCGACTGGATCCGGCGGCGCACCGGCGACACCTTCGCCGGCCAGGGCGCCGTCTTCGGCGACTGGCTCGCCTTCCAGATCACCAGCACCCAGCTCATCAGCGACGCCTACTACGGCTACAGCGCCCGCCTCATGGCGGACATGGCCCGCGCGACCGGCCGTACCGCCGAGGCCGCCGCCTACGAGGAACTCTTCGGCAACATCAAACGGGCCTTCATTGCACGGTACTTGAGCGCCGAGGGCGACACGGTCACCGTACGGTCCAGCCTCGGCGACCCGCCGCCGTACACGCCCGGCAACAGCGCGGGCAAGACCGAGGACGACACCCAGACCGCCCTGCTCTGGATCCTGAAACTCGGCTTCTACGACACCGAGGCACAACGGCGCACACTAGTCGGCCACTTGGCGGACAACATCGCCAACGCCCCCGCCTACAAGGCGGCCCACCCCGACAGCACCCGCGTCGACCACGCCGAGAACACCCTCGCCGTCGGCTTCCTCGGCGTGAACGTCCTCGCCCCCGTCCTCACCGACGAGGGCCGCGCCGACCTGGCGTACGCACTCCTCCACCAGGACGCGATGCCGTCCTGGCTCTACTCGGTGAAGAACGGCGCGACCACGATCTGGGAGCGCTGGAACTCGTACTCCACCGAGGACGGCTTCGGTCCGGTCGAGATGAACTCCTTCAACCACTACTCGTACGGCGCGATCATGGAGTGGATGTACGAGAGCATGGCCGGCATCGCCAGGGACCCGGCCCACCCGGGCTTCCGGCACTGCTTCCTGCGCCCCCACCTGGACCCGACCGGCAGGATCACCCGCGTCGCCGGCTCACACCGGTCGCCGTACGGCGAGATCGTCAGCGAATGGCAGGTCAGGGATGGGCAGTTGACCTACCGGGCCACCGTGCCCGCCAACAGCACGGCGACCCTGTGCATCCCGACCACCGATCCGGCCTCCGTCCGCGAAGGCAGCGAAGGCGCGACACCGCTGCCCGGGTTCATCGACTTCACGGACGGCATCGCGTCCTACCGACTCCCGTCCGGCACCTACGAGTTGACGTCCTCGCTCTCCTGAGGCTGAGCCTGATCCTGGGGTTGAGCTTCCACCAGCACCACCTCCAGGGTGCGAGGACCGTGCACCCCCTCGACCCGGTCCAGCTCGATGTCACTGGTCGCCGACGGACCGGAGATCCAGGTCAACGGGCGGGTCGGGTCGAGGCGTTCGAGGCCCTGGGGGACCGAGGAGACGACCTGGTCCGGCACCCGTACGACACAGACGTGATGGTCCGGGACCAGGGTGATCCGGCGGCGGCCCTGGTCCGAGCCGCCGTCCAGCACGATCGTGCCGGTCTCGGCGATCGCCACCGCGCACGCCGTGACCACGCTGTCGATCCGGTCCAGCTCGTGCGGGGTGCTCTCGCCGCGGTCGGGGATCTGCTCGGCGTCGGAGTCCGCGAGCCACGACGGCTCCAGCCCCGGCGGCACCAGCACGGTCTTCGAGCCGCGCGCCGCCAGCATCCCGGCGAGCGTCGCCGGTAGGTCGGCGGTCGTGCAGCGGTGCACGATCGCCCGGTAGTCGGCCAGGTTCTCGGCGAGCAGATCGACCGTCTCCGACACACTCCGGTCACCGTGCTCGCGCAGGTACGCGCGCTCGATCGGCGTGTCCTGGCTCGGCGCGTCGGCCAGCGCGCGCCGCACCCGGCCCAGGATCCGCTCCCTGCTGCTCACTTCGAGCCCCCCTTCTCGGAGCGGCCCCCGCCGGTCCGCTGCCACCAGTCGCGGAACGGTTCCGCGGGCACGGCGGGCAGCTCCCGCGTGCCGCTCCACGCCTTGCCGGGCCCCGGGAGCGAGCGCGGATGGAAACGACGTGTCCGCGAGGCCAGCCGCTGGCCGCCGCGCAGCGCACCCGGGTGCGCGAACGCCCAGCGTGCCGCCCGCATCGCCGCCCGTTCGGCGGCATGTCCCTTGGCCGGCTTCAGCACGACCTTGTTGCCCTCACGGACCACCGGCCCGCCCTGAACGACCCGCTCCCGCAGATGCACCAGCACCTCGGGGATGTCGATGGCGACCGGGCAGACCTCGTAGCAGGCCCCGCAGAGCGAGGAGGCGTACGGCAGCGAGGCGTCGATCTCGCTTGCGGTGCCCCGGAGTTGGGGGCTGAGGATCGCGCCGATCGGGCCCGGGTAGACCGAGCCGTAGGCGTGGCCGCCCGCGCGCTCGTACACCGGGCAGACGTTCAGACAGGCCGAGCAGCGGATGCAGCGCAGGGCCTGGCGGCCGACCTCGTCGGCGAGGGTGTCGGTGCGGCCGTTGTCGAGCAGGACCAGATGGAAGGTCTGTGGGCCGTCCTCGTCGGTGGTGCCGGTCCAGGTCGACGTGTACGGGTTCATGCGCTCGGCGGTGGAGGAGCGGGGGAGTGTCTGGAGGAAGACCTCCAGGTCCTGCCAGGTCGGCACGATCTTCTCGATGCCGACGACCGAGATCAGCGTCTCGGGCAGGGTCAGACACATCCGCCCGTTGCCCTCGGACTCGACGACCACCAGGGTGCCGGTGTCGGCGACCATGAAGTTGGCGCCGGAGATCCCGACCTTGGCGCGCAGGAACTTCTCCCGCAGATGCAGCCGGGCCGCCTCCGCCAGTTCGGCGGGCGTGTCGGTGAGGCCCTCGGGCGCCGGGCGGCCCCACTCGCTCATCTCGCGCTCGAAGATGTCCCGGATCTCGCCCCGGTTGCGGTGGATCGCCGGGACGAGGATGTGCGAGGGCCGGTCCTTGCCCAACTGCACGATCAGCTCGGCGAGATCGGTCTCGTAGGCCCGGATGCCCGCGGCCTCCAGCGCCTCGTTGAGCCCGATCTCCTGCGTGGCCATCGACTTGACCTTCACGACCTCCGACTCGCCCGTCATCTTGACGAGGCGGGTCACGATCGCGTTGGCCTCGTCGGCGTCGGCCGCCCAGTGCACGGTGCCGCCCGCCGCCGTGACCGACTCCTCCAACTGGACGAGATAGCGGTCGAGATGGCGCAGCGTGTGGTCCTTGATCTGCTTGCCCGCCTCGCGCAGTTCGGCCCAGTCGGAGACCTCCGTGACGGCCTTCGCGCGCTTGGCGCGGATCGTGTGCGTCGCGTGGCGCAGATTCCCGCGCAGCGTCTTGTCGCCGACCGCCTCGCGCGCGGCCTGGGGGAAGGCCGGCATCCCCACGAACGTCCCGCTCATGCCGCCGGCTCCTTCTCCGTGCTCGCCAGGATCTCCGCGATGTGCACCGGCCGCATGCCCGACTCCAGCCGGCCCATCGTGCCCCCGATGTGCATCAGACAGGAGTTGTCGGCCGCGCACAGCACCTCGGCGCCCGTCGACTCGGCGTTGCGCACCTTGTCCGCGCCCATCGCCGCGGAGACATCGGAGTTCTTGAGGGCGAAGGTACCGCCGAACCCACAGCACTCGTCGGCCCCCGGAAGCTCCTTCAGCTCCAGCCCCTCGACCGCCTGGAGCAGCCGCCGGGGCCGGTCGCCGAGCCCGAGGCCGCGCAGTCCGTGACAGGTCGGGTGGTAGGTCACCGTGTGCGGGTAGTACGCCCCGACGTCCGTCACCCCCAGCACGTCCACCAGGAACTCCGTCAGCTCGTACGTCTTCGGCACCACGGGCGCCAGCGTCGCCGCGAGGCTCTCCCCGCGCCCCTCGGCCCGGGCCCGCTCACCCATCCGCGGATACAGCTCCCGCACCATCGCCCCGCAGGAACCGGACGGGGTGACGATCGCCTCGTAGTCCCGGAATACATCGGAGAAATGCCGGGCGAGCGGCTCCGCCTCATGCCGGTAGCCGGTGTTGTAGTGCGCCTGCCCGCAGCAGGTCTGCGCCATCGGGAAGTCGACGTCGACGCCCAGCCTGGTCAGCAGTTTCACCACAGCGCGCCCGGTGTCCGGATAGAGCGTGTCGTTGACACAGGTCAGGAACAGGGCGACACGCATCGCGGCTCCTTGTGGTCGATCATCGGATGAGTGAAGCGTAGTCGGGGGTATGGGTCGAGGGGAGACCCCGGGTCAGGCCCGGGCGAGCCGGGCCTGCGCCTCGCGCCAGCGCTCGGTGTCGCCCTGGGGCTCGTACCGGGTCAGCGGCTGGGTACGGGTGAGCAGCTCACGTCCGCCCGCGAGGTCACCGACGAGGCCGTGCGCACGGGCCTGGACCAGCACGTTCCCGAGCGCCGCGGCCTCGGTCGGCCCCGCCACCACGGGCAGCCCGCAGGCGTCGGCGGTGAGCTGGCACAGCAGGGCGTTGCGGGTGCCGCCGCCCACGACGTGCACGACGTCGACGGGATGGTCGGCCAGCCGCTGGGCGTCCTCGACGGCCTTGCGGTGGGCCAGGGCCAGCGAGTCGAGAATGCACCGCGTGACCTCGGCGGGCGTCCCGGGCACCGGCTGCCCGGAGGCACGGCACGCCTCGGCGATCCGCTCCGGCATCCGGCCTGGCGCCAGGAAGACGGCGTCGCCAGCGTCCACCACGGACCGCAGCGCCGGCACCTTGGCCGCCTCCAGCAGCAGCTCGCCCAGATCCGGGTCACCCCAGGCCCGTACGCACTCCTGGAGCAGCCACAGCCCCATGATGTTCCGCAGATACCGGACCGTCCCGTCCAGCCCCAGCTCGTTGGTGAAGTTGGCGGCCCGGCTCTCCTCGGTCAGCACCGGCGCGCCCAGTTCCAGGCCCGCCAGGGACCAGGTCCCGGTGCAGATGTAGGCGAACCGCTCACCGGTCGCCGGTACGGCGGCCACGGCGGAGGCGGTGTCGTGCGAGCCGACGGCGGTCACCGGCACGGGCCCGGTGAGCCCGGTCTCCTCCAGCACCTCGGGGCGCAACAGACCGGCCGGATCGCCGGGTTGCCGCAGCGGCGCGAACAACTCCAGGTCGATGCCCAGCCGTTCGGCGACGCCGTACGACCACGCACGCGTCCGGGGATCGATCAGCTGGGTCGTCGAGGCGTTGGTCAGCTCGGTGCCCTGCTCGCCGGTGAGCCAGTAGGTGAGCAGGTCGGGGATGAGCAACAGCCGCTCCGCACCCGTGACTTGCTCGGCGACGAGCTGGTACAGCGTGTTGAAGGGCGCGTACTGGAGCCCGGTCGCCGCGTACAGCTCGGGCGCGGGCACGGTCGCCCACACCTTCTCCGCGACGCCCTCGGTGCGGGAGTCCCGGTAGTGCACGGGGTTGCCGAGCAGCCGGCCGTCCGCGTCCAGCAGCCCGTAGTCCACGGCCCAGCTGTCGATGCCGACGGAATCCACCTGGCCCGCCGCCTTGAGCCCGTCCAGGACACCGCCGTAGAGCGAGAGGATGTCCCAGCGCAGGCCCTCCGGGACCCGGACCGGACGGTTAACGAACCGGTGGGCCTCCGTCAGCTCCAGGCTGTCGGGGCCGACGCGGCCGACCATGACGCGCCCGCTGGACGCGCCGAGGTCGACCGCGGCGTACGACTTCACGGACCCGCTCACCGCAGGAAGGCGGCCGCGACGCCGGCGTCGACCGGGACGTGCAGCCCGGTGGTGTGCGTCAGCTCCCCGCCGGTCAGCGCGAAGACCGCGTTGGCCACGTGGTCCGGGAGCACCTCGCGCTTGAGGATGGTCCGCTGGGCGTAGAACTCGCCCAGCTTCTCCTCCTCCACGCCGTACACGGCGGCCCGCTGGGCACCCCAGCCACCGGCGAAGATCCCGGAGCCGCGCACCACACCGTCGGGGTTGACGCCGTTGACGCGGATGCCGTGCTCGCCCAACTCGGCTGCCAGCAGCCGGACTTGGTGGGCCTGGTCGGCCTTGGTGGCGGAGTAGGCGATGTTGTTCGGACCGGCGAACACGGCGTTCTTGGAGGCGATGTAGACGATGTCGCCCCCCAGTTCCTGGGCGATCATCACCCGGGCCGCCTCCCGCGACACCAGGAAGGAACCGCGCGCCATGATGTCGTGCTGGAGGTCCCAGTCCTTGGCGGAGGTCTCCAGGAGCGGCTTGGAGATGGAGATACCGGCGTTGTTGACGACGAGGTCCACACCGCCGAAGGCGAGCAGGGCCGCCTTGAAGGACGCGGCGATCTGCTCCTCGGAGGTGACGTCCACGGTCACGGCGACGGCCTTGTCGGGCCCGCCCAGCTCCTCGGCGACGGCGGAGGCGTTCTCACCGTTGAGATCGGCGACGACGACACACGCGCCCTCGGCGACCAGCCGCTGCGCGATGGCCTTTCCGATCCCGCTGCCCGCACCCGTCACCAGCGCGACCCGGGTCGCGAGTGGCTTGGGCTTCGGCATCCGCTGGAGCTTGGCCTCCTCAAGAGCCCAGTACTCGATGCGGAACTTCTCGGACTCCTCGATCGGCGCGTACGACGAGACGGCCTCGGCGCCCCGCATCACGTTGATCGCGTTGACGTAGAACTCGCCGGCGACCCGCGCGGTCTGCTTGTCCTTGCCGAAGGAGAACATGCCGACACCCGGGATCAGCACGATCGCCGGGTCGGCGCCGCGCATGGCGGGGGAGTCCGGGAGGGCGTGCCGCCGGTAGTAGGCGGCGTACTCCTCGCGGTACTCGGCGTGCAGCTCCTTGAGCCGGGCGATCGCCTCGTCCAGCGGGGCGGTCGGCGGCAGGTCGAGGACGAGCGGCCGCACCTTGGTGCGCAGGAAGTGGTCAGGGCAGGAGGTGCCGAGCGCGGCGAGCCGCGGATGCTCGGCGGCGGCGAGGAAGTCCAGGACGACCTCGGAGTCGTTGAAGTGCCCGACCTGCGGCTTGTCCTGGGAGGCGATCGCCCGGACGTACGGCGCGAGCGCGGCGGCCCGCTCGCGGCGATCGGCCTCGCCGAGGGCGCCGTACCCCTCGATGACGGGCCCGAAGGGCTCGGCCTTGCCGCGCTCCTCCAGGAACCTCTCGGCGGTCCGGATGATGTGCAGCGAGTTCTTCTCGCACTCCTCGGCGGTGTCGCCCCAGGCGGTGATCCCGTGCCCGCCGAGGACGACGCCGATGGCCTGCGGGTTGGCGGCCTTGATGGCGGCGATGTCCAGCCCCAACTGGAACCCGGGCCGCCGCCACGGCACCCACGCGACGGTGTCCCCGAAGCACTCGGCGGTCAGCTTCTCCCCGTCGGCGGCACAGGCGAGCGCGATCCCGGAGTCCGGGTGCAGGTGATCGACGTGAGCGGCCTCGACCAGCCCGTGCATGGCGGTGTCGATGGACGGCGCCGCCCCACCCTTCCCGTGCAGGCAGTAGTCGAACGCGGCGACCATCTCGTCCTCGCGCTCCACACCGGGGTAGACGTCAACGAGCGCCCGCATCCGATCCAGCCGCAACACGGCCAGCCCCGCCTCGGTGAGCGTTCCGAGATCCCCACCGGACCCCTTGACCCACATCAGCTCGACATCACCCCCGGTGACGGGATCGACATCAGTGCCCTTGGCAGACGCGTTGCCACCGGCGTAGTTGGTGTTTCGGGTGTCGGCGCCGAGCCGGTGGGATCGAGCCAGGAGGGCGGCGGCTTCGGGATGGGTAGCCATGACTTCCGGTTCCTATCTGAAAGAGAGCGGGGGAGTTTCCCTAGGGGCGCGGGGAACTGCGCGACAAGCCACATACGGCCCGCAGACCGCAGACAACAGAACGAGGCAGACGCTTACGCCCCCCACCCGGCCTGCTGCCCACCAACTCGCTCAGCGACGATCTTCTCGGCCCACCCGGACCGCCGATACGCAGCAATCGGGTTCGCGTCCAACCCCATCTCTTCCCGCACCTCGGCAAGCAGAGGCCTCACATCGGTGTTGTAGGCATCCATGAGCACGGCATTGGCTTCGAGAACGTCACCCTCACGCTGAGCAACCCCCAACGCCTCCCGGTCGACCAGCAGAGCCTTGGCGGTCGCTTCCTGCACATTCATCACCGACCGAATGATCGCCGGAATCTTCGCCTCGATGTTGTGACACTGGTCGAGCATGAACGCGACGTCGGGCGTGAACCCACCACCCCGCACGACCTCGTACATGATCCGGAACAGCTGGAAGGGATCCGCCGCCCCCACCATCAGGTCGTCGTCGGCATAGAACCGCGAGTTGAAGTCGAACCCACCGAGCTTCCCCTCCCGCAGCAGCGTCGCGACGATGAACTCGATGTTGGTCCCGGGCGCGTGGTGCCCGGTGTCCACGACGACCTGCGCCTGAGGCCCGAGCTTGAGGCAGTGCGCGTACGCCGTCCCCCAGTCCGGCACGTCCGTCGAGTAGAACGCCGGCTCGAAGAACTTGTACTCAAGGAGCATCCGCTGCCCGTCACCCAGACGGCCGTACACCTCGGAGAGACCTTCGGCGAGCCGGTCCTGCCGCGCGCGGATGTCGTCCTGACCGGGATAGTTCGTCCCGTCGGCGAACCAGAGCTTGAGGTCCGTGGACCCGGTCGCGTCCATGATGTCGACGCACTCCAGCAGGTGGTCCAGCGCCTTGCGCCGCACGGCGGCGTCCGGGTGGCAGATGCTGCCCAGCTTGTAGTCGTCGTCCTGGAAGGTGTTGGAGTTGATGGCGCCCAGCTTCACGCCGTGCTCCTCGGCGTACTTCGCCAGCGCGGCGTAGTCGTCGACCTTGTCCCAGGGGATGTGCAGGGCGACCGTCGGCGCGACCCCGGTCACGGCGTGCACCTGCGCGGCGTCGGCCAGCTTCTCGCGCGGGGTCCGCGGAACCCCCTGTTGGGCGAACACCTTGAAGCGGGTCCCCGAGTTCCCGTACGCCCACGACGGCGTCTCGACTGCCTGGGTCTTGAGCGCGGCCTTCACCGCGGCGAGCTCGGTCACTGAGGGCTCCTGTGACGTCGGGTCCGAAGGGCTGTGTGAACTGCTTCTCTGTGAAACGATTCAAGACGGGAAAGTATGAGGACCGGGCAGAGGTGTCAACCCCTGCGACCAAGGCTGTTGCCCGTGACCCCGCTGTGACCTGAGTGCATCGAAAACTTTTCGACACGGACCCATTGACGTGACATGCGCTCCATGCCTAACGTCCCGGCAACCAAGTTGAAACCTTTCACGACGCCGTGAGGGCCGTCCCGCCGGCGCCGTCGAGGAGCCCTCATGACCCACCCGTCCGACACGGGTCCGGCCCCGGTTCTCGCCCTGAAGGACATCTCGAAGTCCTTCGGAGCGGTCCGCGCCCTGCGGGACGTCTCCCTGGAGCTCTACCCCGGGGAGGTGCACGCCCTCGCAGGTGAGAACGGCGCGGGCAAGTCGACCCTGATCAAGACGCTCGCCGGGGTGCACCGCCCGGACGCCGGCCAGGTACTGCTCGACGGCAGTCCCGTCGTGTTCCACGGTCCGGGCGACGCCCGCGACGCCGGTATCGCCGTGATCTACCAGGAGCCCACGCTCTTTCCCGACCTGTCGATCGCCGAGAACATCTTCATGGGCCGCCAGCCCAGGAAGGCCCTCGGCCGGATCGACCACAAGGCCACGCACGCGGCGACGCAGGCGCTGATGGAGCGGCTCGGTGTCGAACTCGACCCCGACCGCCCGGCGCGCGGCCTGTCCATCGCCGACCAGCAGATCGTCGAGATCGCCAAGGCGCTCTCCTTCGACGCCCGCGTCCTGATCATGGACGAGCCGACCGCCGCCCTGACCGGCAGCGAGGTGGCCCGCCTGTTCGGAGTCGTACGGGCCCTGCGTGAGCAGGGTGCCGCGGTGCTGTTCATCTCGCACCGCCTGGAAGAGATCTTCCAGATCTGCCAGACGGTCACCACCCTGCGCGACGGCGCCTGGATCTCCAGCGAGCCGATCGAGGGCATGACCGAGGACGACCTGGTCCGCCGCATGGTCGGCCGTGACCTGGACGAGCTCTACCCCAAGCAGGACGTACGGCCCGGCGAGGTCGCGCTCACGGTGAGCCGGCTGACCCGGGAGGGCGTCTTCACCGATGTCTCGTTCGAGGTCAGGCGCGGCGAGATCGTAGGACTCGCGGGGCTCGTCGGCGCGGGCCGCACCGAGGTCGCCCGAGCCGTGTTCGGCATCGACCGCTGGGACGCCGGCGAGGTCTCCGTGGACGGCAGGGCGCTGACCAACGGCGCCCCCTCCACAGCGATGGCCGCCGGACTCGCCCTGGTCCCCGAGGACCGGCGCGCCCAGGGCCTGGTGATGGACATGTCCATCGAGCGGAACATCGGCCTCACCGGACTCCGTACGACCGTCAAGGCGGGCCTGATGGACCGCGGCGCCGAGCGCAGCCGCTCCCTCGACTGGGCCGTCAAGCTCCAGGTCAAGTACGCCCGGATCGCCGACACCGTCAACACCCTGTCGGGCGGCAACCAGCAGAAGGTCGTCCTCGCCAAGTGGCTGGCCACCGGCCCCAAGGTGCTCATCGTCGACGAGCCGACCCGCGGCATCGACGTCGGCACCAAGGCCGAGGTGCACCGGCTGCTGAGCGAGCTGGCCGCCGACGGCGTGGCCGTCCTGATGATCTCCTCCGACCTGCCCGAGATCCTCGGCATGGCCGACCGCGTGCTGGTGATGCACGAGGGCCGGCTCACCGCCGAGATCCCACGCTCCGAAGCCACCGAGGAGACCGTGATGGCCGCAGCCACCGGGAGGGCCGCCGCATGACGGTCACCACCCCTCAGCAAGCCCCCGCGGGCGAGGTGCCCAAGGCGGGTGCCACCCGGCTCGTGGACCGCGTCTTCAAGATGCGCGAACTCGCCATCCTGGTCGTCTTCCTGGCGATGATCGTCGTCACCCAGATCGGGAACAGCGACTTCCTCACCGAGCAGGGCATCAAGGACCTGCTGCTGAACGCCACCATCCTGGTCCTGGTCGCCACCGGCCAGTCGATGGTCGTCATCACCAGGAACGTCGACCTCTCGGTCGGCTCCACCCTCGGCATCAGCGCCTTCGCCGCCGGCACCTATCTGCACGGCGGCGGCAACGCGGTCGTCGCGATCGTGCTCGCGGTCCTGCTGGGGGTCGGCTTCGGCCTGCTCAACGGCCTGCTCGTCAGCCTCGGCCAGGTGCCCGCGCTGGTGGTCACCCTGGGCACGCTCTACATCATCCGGGGCATCGACTCGATCTGGGTCGGCTCCCGCCAGATCACCGCGGCCGACCTCCCGGACGGCTTCGTGAACTTCGGCTCCGGCGGCTTCTCCGCCGTGCCCTGGCTGGCCCTGATCGCGCTGGCGGTGCTCATCGCCACCGCCTACTACCTCAAGCACTTCGGCAGCGGACGCGAGCTGTACGCGCTCGGCTCCAACCCCGAGGCCGCCCGGCTCGCCGGTATCCCGGTGCGCAAGCGGATCCTGGCCGCCTACACCTTCTGCGGCGGTCTCGCCGGTCTCGCCGGCGCCCTGTACCTTGCCCGGTTCGGCAACGTCGACTCCGGCACCGGCAACGGCTACGAACTGACCGTCGTCAGCGCGGTCGTGGTGGGCGGTGTCGTCTTCACCGGCGGCTCCGGCAGCGTCTACGGCGCGGCCCTCGGCGCCCTGCTGCTGACCTCGATCAACAGCGTGCTGCCCGCCCTCGGCGTCAGCTCGGTCTGGGTGCTCGCCATCAACGGCATCCTGCTCATCCTCGCCATCGCGGTCGACCGGGTCGTCGCGCTGCGCGTGGCCTCCGCCCTGAAGAAGAGGAACGCCCGCCATGCCTGAGTCCCTCAGCCGCGCGATCCGGTGGGACACGGTCGTCGGCGCGCTGCTCATCGTCGTTCTGCTGCTGTCCTTCGGAACGGTCGACGGGTTCGGCAACGCCCTCAACCTGTCGTTCCTGATCGGCAACACCCTGCCGATCGCCCTGATCGCCCTGCCGATGACCCTGCTGGTCGTCTCGGGCGAGATCGACCTCTCCGTCGCCTCCACCGCCGGTCTGTCCGGCGCGGTGATGGGCGCCCTGTGGAACCAGGGCCTGACGATCGAGGTGATCATCCCGATCTGCCTGGTGCTCGGCGTGGTCTGCGGCCTGGTCAACGGTCTGCTCGTCACCCGGCTCGGGCTGCCCTCGCTCGCCGTCACCATCGGCACCCTCGCCGCCTACCGGGGCATCGCACAGATCGTGCTCGGCTCGGACGCGGTGACCGACTTCCCCACGCAGTACCTCGACTTCGCGGCGGGGCGTGTCGGTGACACCTTCATCCCGCAGGCCTTCCTGCCCTTCCTGGTGCTCTTCGCGATCGCCGTGGTCGTCCTGCACGCCACGCCGTTCGGGCGCTCCACGTTCGCGATCGGCGCGAGCGAGGAGGCCGCCCGGTTCGCCGGCATCCGGGTCAAGCGGCAGAAGCTGATCCTCTTCACCGTGACCGGCCTGATGGCCTCGCTCACCGGGATCTTCTGGGCCCTGCACTACGCGAGTGCCCGGTACGACAACGCCACCGGGCTCGAACTCTCCGTCATCGCGGCGGTGCTGCTCGGCGGCATCGACTTCGACGGCGGCAAGGGAACGCTCGGCGGCGCGATCGCCGGTGTGTTCCTGCTCGGAGCGCTCCAGAACGTGATGAGTCTCCAGGACGTCTCCGCCCAGTCGCAGATCGTCGTCACCGGCGTTCTGCTCGTCCTGTCCGTGCTCGGCCCCCGGGTGGCACGGCAGATCGCGGTGGCGAGGGCGGGCCGAAGGGCCGCCTCGACTCCGACCTCGTAACCCCGCTCACCCTCGTAAAGGACCTTCATCATGCGCAAGTCATCGCTCCGCCGTGCCTGTGCGGCCCTCGCCGCCGGAACCTCGCTCGCCCTCGCCCTGACCGCCTGCGGCGGCACGACCAAGAAGGACGTGGAGAACGAGGGCGCCTCGGCCTCCTCCACCGCCAAGGCCGACCCGAACGCGGCCACCAAGAAGGGGCTGACCGTCGGCTTCCTGCCCAAGCAGGTCAACAACCCCTACTTCACCTCCGCCGACAAGGGCGGCGAGGCGGCCCTGACCGCGCTGGGTTCGAAGTACAAGGAGGTCGGCCCCTCCAGCGCCACGGACACCGCCGGCCAGGTCTCCTACGTCAACACGCTCACCCAGCAGCAGGTCGACGCGATGGCCGTCTCCGCGCAGGACCCGGGCGCCCTGTGCACCGCGCTGAAGCAGGCCATGAAGAACGGCATCAAGGTCGTCACCTACGACTCCGACACCAAGCCCGACTGCCGCAACGCCTTCGTCTCGCAGGCCTCCGCCGAGGACCTCGGCCGCACCGAGGTGCAGCTGCTCGCCGAGCAGATCGGCTACAAGGGCGAGATCGCGATCCTGTCCGC
Source organism: Streptomyces sp. NPDC047072 (assembly GCF_040643855.1). Classification (NCBI taxonomy): domain Bacteria; kingdom Bacillati; phylum Actinomycetota; class Actinomycetes; order Kitasatosporales; family Streptomycetaceae; genus Streptomyces; species Streptomyces sp. NPDC047072. Next base: position 69,007 of record NZ_JBEYVC010000006.1, read on the forward strand.
CGCGCAGACCGCGACGAACCAGAACACCTGGATCGACTTCATGAAGGACGAGCTGAAGGACAGCAAGTACAAGGACATCAAGCTCGTCAAGGTCGCGTACGGCAACGACGACGCCCAGCAGTCCTTCCAGCAGACCCAGGGCCTGCTCCAGGAGTACCCGAACCTGAAGGGGATCATCTCCCCGACCACCGTCGGCATCAAGGCCGCCGCCCAGTACCTGTCCGGCTCCAAGTACAAGGGCAAGGTCAAGCTGACCGGCCTCGGCACCCCCAACGACATGCGCAAGTACGTCAAGAACGGCACCGTCGAGGCCTTCGAGCTGTGGGACCCGGCGAAGCTCGGCGCCCTCGCCGCGCAGACCGCCGTCGCCCTGTCCTCCGGCCAGATCACCGGCGCCGAGGGCGAGACCTTCAAGGCCGGCGACACGACGTACACCATCGGCAAGGACGGCGTGATCAACCTCGGCAAGCCGACCGTGTTCAACGTCAAGAACATCGACCAGTTCGACTTCTGATCCCTGTGAAGGAGCGGTACTCCATGCAGCGCGTCTGTTTCCTGCTCAAGGTCCGTCAGGACAAGCTCGCCGAGTACCGCGAACGCCACGCGGCCGTGTGGCCGGAGATGCTCGACGCACTCTCGGCCACCGGCTGGCACAACTACTCGCTCTTCCTCAGAGACGACGGCCTGCTCGTCGGCTATCTGGAGACCGAGGACTTCGAGGCCGCCCAGGCCGGCATGGAGGCCGCCGAGGTCAACGCCCGCTGGCAGGCCGAGATGTCCCCGTTCTTCGAGTCCCTCGACGGCGCCCGCCCGGACGAGGCGATGAAACCGCTCACCGAAGTGTTCCACCTCGCCTGACACCCCATCAGGAGCCGCATACATGAAAAGACGTACGCTGCTCGGCGCCGCCCTCGCTGGAGCCGTTGTGACACCTGCCCTCACGTCGGGAACCGCCCGCGCCGCCGACCCCGGTCCCTCCGTCACCCGGACCGGCACCACCACGCTCGACAGCTCGGCCGTCTTCTTCGTCTCCTACGACGGCCTGGTCAACAACAACTCGTTCCAGAAGAACGGCCTGTTGACCTACAAGGGCTACCAGTACGCCGTCTGGTACACCGCCGACAAGAACGCCGTCGTCGGCCGTCGCGTGCTCGGCGGCAGCACCTGGTCCACCGTCCAGGTCGGTCACACCCTCAAGGCCAGTGACTCCCACAACGTGATCTCCATGGGCGTCTCCAAGGTGGACGGCCGCCTCCACCTCACCATGGACTCGCACAGCGACGGCTACACCTACGTCAAGTCGGTCGCCGGCCTGATGGACAACCCGTCGGGCCTGAGCTGGACCGCGGCCCGCTTCGGTGCACCCCAGTCCACGCTGGACGGCGTGGCCCTGACGAGCCAGTTCACCTACCCGCAGTTCATATCGACGCCCGAGGGCAAGCTCCAGCTCAGCTACCGCGTCGCGATCTCCGGCAACGGCCGCAACGCCCTTGCCGAGTACGACGGTTCGACCTGGACCAACCTCGGGGAGTGGTCCAGCGCCACCGGCACCTACACCAGCGAGCACGGCTCCTCGACGGCCCGCAACATGTACCTGCACGGCATCGACTACGACAAGAACGGCCGGCTGCACTCGTTCTTCACCTGGCGCGAGCAGAACGGCGCCGTGATGTGCAACAGCGGCGGCATCACCAACCACGACACCGGCTACGTCTACTCCGACGACCGCGGCCGGACCTGGCGCAACAACGCCGGGACCGTCGTCGGCACCACGGGCGGCTCCGACAAGGTCGCCGTCACGGACTCCGGCCTGGTGATCGACTCCCTGAACCCGGACCACTCCCTGATGAACCAGGAGAGCCAGGCCACGGACTCCTCGGGCCTGCCACACGCGATCATCAGCTACGTCCCCGGCCGCTTCGGCCAGTGCACGACGAACTACGTCTCCGACCGCACCGCCAACGGCCGCGCCTTCCACGTCCGCAAGAACTCCGCGGGCACCTGGCAGAAGACCGAGATCCCGGTCGTGCTCGGCTCCAGCCAGCGCACCAAGCTGGTCCTGGACAAGTACGACAACGCCTACGCGATCTTCCCGTTCGGCCGGATCGCCGGAGCCTCCAAGGCGTCCGGGTACACCGACTGGACGGTCCTGTTCGACGGCAGCGGCCTGAACGCCTTCGGCGAGGTCGTGATCGACGAGATGCGGATCGCACAGGACAACGTGCTGTCGTTCATGTACCAGGAGAAGTCGAGCGGGACGACCCCCTCGGCGCTCCATGTCGTGGACTTCGCGCTGCCCGCCTGACCGCATCCGATGTGGGGGCGGCCTGCGGGTAGTGTGAAGGGCCCCGCCGCCCCCTCGTTTCCCTGGAGGTCCCTGCCCGATGGCCCAGTCGGTGGGTATCAAGGACGTCGCCCGCGCCGCCGGAGTCTCCGTCGGCACGGTCTCGAACGTCATCAATCGTCCGGACTCCGTCGCCACCGAGACCCGGGCGCGCGTGCTGTCCGCGATAGACCGGCTCGGCTACGTCCGCAGCGAGTCCGCGCGTCAGCTGCGCGCGGGCCGCAGCCGGATCATGGGCCTGCTCGTCCTGGACATGGGCAACCCCTTCTTCGTGGACGTGACCCGCGGCGCCGAGCGGGCCGCCCGCGAGGACGGCCTCGGCGTGATGGTCTGCAACAGCGCCCAGAGCGCCAGCGAGGAGGCCGAGTACCTCTCCCTCTTCGCCGAGCAGCGGGTGCGGGGCGTGCTGCTCACCCCGACCGACGCGTCCGGCCGCAACATCGAGTCCTTCCGGCGCCACGGCATCCCCTTCGTCCTCGTCGACCGGGTCGCCGAGGGCACCACCGAGTGCTCCGTCTCCGTGGACGACGTGGCGGGCGGCGCCCTGGCGGTACGGCACCTCGTGGACGCGGGACACCGCTCCATCGCGTACGTCAGCGGCCCGCCCGGACTCAACCAGGTCCGCGACCGCCGTACCGGCGCCATGAACGCCCTCGCCGAGGCGGGCCTGGGCCCCGAGCACCTGCGCGAGCTGCCCACCGAGCGCCTCGACGTCGCCGCGGGCCGGGACGCGGGCGCCCGCCTGCTCGGCCTCGCCGACCGCCCCACCGCCGTCTTCTGCGCCAACGACCTGCTCGCCCTCGGCGTCCTGCAGGCGATGTACGCGGCCGGCGTCACCGTCCCGGACGACCTGGCCATCGTCGGCTACGACGACATCGAGTTCGCCGCCGCCGCGGCCGTCCCGCTCACCTCCGTCCGCCAGCCCGCCGTCACCATGGGCGCCCTCGCCGCCGAACTGCTCCTTGAGGAGTCCGAGGCGGAGACCACGGGCAGGCGGCACGAGCACCGCCGGGTGGTGCTCCAGCCCGAGCTGGTGGTGCGGCGCTCCAGCCTCGCGGCCCGCTGACCGGTCGTCTCCCGCCTCTCGGCCCACTGATCGGGTATTCAGTACGATTTCATGATCCCGGGGATCGGATATCGGACGGACATGTGCTGAACTGGGACGCGTCCGCACCTCCGTCCGTCCCGGGAGCCCCGTTGACCGCGACCTACCGCCAGCCCGGCGTCGTCCTGACCGACCGCCACTTCACCGTGCCCCTGGACCACGCAGACCCGGCCGGGGAGACGATCGAGCTCTATGCCCGTGAGGTCGTCGCGAGCGACAAGGCGCGCCAGGAGCTGCCGTGGCTGGTCTATCTCCAGGGTGGTCCGGGCTTCGGGGCGAACCGTTTCGTCGGCAAGGGAGCCTGGCTCGGCCGGGCCCTGAAGGAGTACCGCGTCCTCCTCCTGGACCAGCGCGGCACCGGCCACTCCACCCCCGCCAACCGGCAGACCCTCCCGCTGCGCGGCGACGCCGCCGCCCAGGCCGACTACCTCACGCACTTCCGCGCCGACGCGATCGTCCGGGACTGCGAGACGATCCGCCCGCGGCTCACCGGCGGCGCCCCCTGGACCCTGCTCGGCCAGAGCTTCGGCGGCTTCTGCGCGACCACCTACCTCTCCACCGCCCCCGAGGGCCTGGCCGCCGCCGTCCTCACCGGCGGCCTGCCCTCCCTCGACGCGCACGCCGACGACGTCTACCGCGCCGCCTTCCCGCGCATCGAGCGCAAGGTCGCCGCGCACTACGCCCGCTACCCGCAGGACGTCGAGCGCGCTCGCCGGATCGCCGAGCACCTCCTGGGCGGCGACGTGGTCCTCCCGAACGGCTACCGCCTCACCGTCGAAGCCTTCCAGTCCCTCGGCATCCTCCTCGGCGGCAGCGAGGGCAGCCACCGCCTGCACTACCTCCTGGAGCACGCCTTCGTGCGCACCCCCGAGGGCCCCGCGCTCTCCGACGCCTTCCAGGAAGAGGTCCAGAACCTCCTGTCGTACGCCGGCCACCCGCTCTACGCCCTCGTCCACGAGGCCATCTACGGCCAGGACCGGCGCCCCACCGCCTGGTCGGCCGAACGCGTCCGCGCCGAGTTCCCGCGCTTCGACGCGGCCAAGGCGCTCGCCGGCGACGAGCCGCTGCTGTTCACCGGCGAGTCGATCCACCCCTGGATGTTCGACTGCGACCCCGCGCTGCGCCCGCTGCGCGAGACCGCCGACCTCCTCGCCGCCCGCACCGACTGGCGGCCGCTGTACGACCGCGCCCGCCTCGCCGCCAACGAGGTCCCGGTGGCGGCGGCCGTCTACCACGACGACATGTACGTCGACACCGCGCACTCCCTGGAGACCGCCCGCGCGATCCGTGGTCTGCGCACCTGGGTCACCGACGAGTTCGAGCACGACGGCGTCCGTGCGGGCGGCCCCCGGGTGCTGGACCGGCTGCTCGCCCTCACCCGCGACGAGGCCTGATCTCGGGAACGCCTTTGACCTTTGTCGTGGGCATGATTTGATCGTCACGCTTTCACTGATGGCACGGGGGGACGGCGTGGACGGAACGGACCTGCTCGCGAAGCGCTTCGAGGAGCATCGCGGGCATCTGCGGGCGGTGGCCTACCGCATGCTCGGCTCGCTGGCGGAGGCGGACGACGCGGTCCAGGAGACCTGGCTGAAGCTGAGCCGGGGAGACGCGGAGGAGATCCGCAACCTGGGCGGCTGGCTCACCACCGTGACCGGCCGGGTCTGCCTGGACATGCTGCGCTCCCGGGCCACCCGCCGCGAGGACCCCCTGAGCGAGACCTTCGTACCGGACCCGGTGATCAGCCCGCTGTCCCGGATCGACCCCGAGCAGGAGGTCCTGCACGCCGACCAGGTGGGCCTCGCGCTCCTGGTCGTGCTGGAGAACCTGGAGCCCGCCCAGCGCCTCGCGTTCGTCCTGCACGACATGTTCGCCGTGCCCTTCGACGACATCGCGCAGGTCCTGGAACGCACCCCGGCCGCGACCCGGCAGCTCGCCAGCCGTGCCCGGCGCCGGGTGCAGGGGGCCGAACCCGCCCGGGAGCGCGACCCGGGCAGACAGCGCGAGGTCCTTGAGGCGTTCCTGGCCGCGTCCAAGGCGGGGGACTTCCAGGCGCTGCTGGCCGTGCTCCACCCGGACGTCGTGCTGCGTGTCGACTCCGGTGCGCTGGTCGGGGGAGCGGCGGCCTCGAAGGTGGTGCGCGGGGCGGCCGCGGTCGCCGAAGAGGCGATGCTGTTCCGGCAGTTCGCCCAGTACGCGCGGCTCGCACTGCTCAACGGCGACGTCGGCGTCGTCAACGTCCCCGAGGGCCGGCCGCTGTCGGTCGCGGGCGTCACCGTCGTGGACGGCCGGATCACCGAGATGTACATCCTGGCCGACCCGGACCGCCTGGCCCGACTGGACCTGCCGGGCACGGGCGGCTGACTCAGGCGGCGACGGCCAGCGGGCCGAGGGTGCGGTGCGGGCTCACGACCCGCCCGTCGGGCAGCAGTTCACCGGTGTCGTCGAAGACGACGGTGCCGTTGCACAGCAGGCTCCACCCCTGTTCGGGATGGGCCGAGACGATCATCGCGGTGTGGTGGTCGGGGCGGTCGGCGGTGGGGCACGAAGGCTGGTGGCTGCACATGACGTCTCCTCTATGCGGTCGGCTCCTGCCTCGGCCGACTCGTGTCTCCGTGGTAGCCGAGCTTGTTTTCCTCTGTATGTGGAGACCCCCACAACGCGGAAAATTCATCGGTGAGTTCGCCCGGGTAGGCTCGAGTCGATGCAAGAACAAACGATCGAACTCGCTGAGCTGAGCGGCGACTGCGCGCGCTGCTTCGGCCTGTGCTGTGTCGCCCTGCCCTTCGCCGCCTCCACCGACTTCGCCCTCGACAAGCCGGCCGGGAAGCCCTGCCCGAACCTCCGGGGCGACCACCGCTGCGGCATCCACACGAAGCTGCGCACCGAGGGCTTCACCGGATGCACGGTCTACGACTGTTTCGGCGCCGGACAGAAGGTCGCGCAGGTCACCTTCGGCGGCCGCGACTGGCGCACCGGCTCCGGTGAGCACGCCCGGCGGATGTTCGACGCCTTCCCGGTGGTCCGGCAGCTCCACGAACTGCTCTGGTACCTCACCGAGGCCCTCACGCTCCCGGCGGCCCGCCCGGTCCACGCCGACCTGAGCCGGATGCGGGAGAGGACCGAGGCGCTCACCCGGGGCACACCGGAGGAACTGACGGCCCTGGACGTCCCCGGCCACCGGCAGGAGGTCAACGAACTCCTGCTGCGCACCAGCGACCTGGTACGGGCCGGGCACGGCGGCAGGGGCAGGAAGAAGAACCGCCGGGGCGCCGACCTGATGGGCGCCCGTCTCAAGGGCGCCGACCTGCGGGGCGCGAGCCTGCGCGGGGCCTACCTCATAGCCGCCGACCTCACCGGGGCCGACCTGCGCGGCGCGGACATGATCGGCGCCGACCTGCGCGACGCCGACCTCACGGACGCGGACCTGACCGACGCCTTCTTCCTCACCCAGCCCCAGCTGAACGCGGCGCGGGGGAGTGCGGGCACGCGACTGCCGGGGTCAGTCAGCCGTCCGGTGCACTGGACAGCGGGCCTCTGACGGAACCTCGTCGGGGACATCCGTGGGCGCCGCCACGCCGACAGCCGCCCTCCGCTCCAACCCCAGCCGCAACCCCTCCGGCATCAACGTCAGCCGCTCCGTGATCCGCAACCGGTACTCGGGGTCCGCCCTCAACTCGTAGCGGCGCAGCAGCAGTCCGAGCACCAGCGTGGCCTCGTGCAGCGCGAACTGCCGGCCGATGCAGGCCCGCGCGCCGGTGCCCCACGGCTTGAAGGCGTGCGGCGGACGCGAGCGTACGGCCTTGGGGTCGAAGCGGTCCGGGTCGAACTCCTCCGCGTCGGCGCCCCACACCGTGGCATCGCGGTGCAGCATCGGCGTGAGCACCAGCGTCCAGGCGCCCCGGCGCATCGGGTGCTCGCCGTTCAGCACGGTGTCCTCGCGCGCCTCCCGGGCGAACGCCGGCGCCGTCGGCCACAGCCGCAGCGACTCGTCCAGCACCCGGCGCACGTACCGCAGCTTCGCCACCTGGTCGTAGCCGGGCGTCTCCGTGTCGTTCCAGACCCGGTCGACCTCCGCGCGGGCGCGGGCCGCCACTTCGGGGTGACGGGAGAGGTAGTGCAGGGCGAAGGAGAGCGCGCCCGAGGTGGTCTCGTGACCCGCGACCAGGAAGGTGATGACCTGACGGCGGACGTTCTCCGCGGAGAGCCGCTCGCCCGTGTCGGGGTGAGCCGTCTCCAGCATCCGGTCCAGCAGGTCGCCGTCGCCGCTCGCCTTGCGCCGCTCCTGGACCAGGTCGTCGACCATGCGGTTGAGGTAGGCGATGTCCTCCGCGTTCTGCTGCGCGGCCTGCCGCAACAGGGCAGGAAAAGGTACGGAGTTGAGCCGCTGGGCGTAGGTGAGGGTGCCCACCATGGCGGTGATGAAGGGGTGCGGGCGCTCGCGCTCGAAGGAGCCGAAGTCATGACCGAACCCGGTGCGCGCGATGGTCTCCAGGGTCAGTTTCGTCATGTCCCCGGGCACGTCCACCGTCCGTCCTGCCGTCTGCTCGCGGTCCCAGTGGTCGGTGAGGCGGCCGGCCACGGCCAGCATCATCGGGTGGTAGGCCTCCATGGCCTCCCGGCTGAAGCCCGGGGCGAGGACGTCGTGCGCCAGCTGCCAGTTCGGCTCGTGGTTGTACGCCGTGAACAGCCCGTCCCCGGCGACCGGCCGCAGATTCGCGACCCCGAGGCCCACGTGCTTGGCGAACCGGGACTCGTCCGCGAGGTCCGCCACCAGATCGGCACCCCAGACGAACACGAACTCCCGGTTGAACGCCTTGCGCCGGTAGATCGGCCCCAGCTGACGGGCGAAGCGCAGCGAGTCCTGGAGCGGGGTGGTCCGGTTGACGCCCAGCACATCACCCAGCAGGGGCAGCCGCCGGGGCGGATGCGGGATGCGGCGCAGCTCCGGCCAGCCCTGCTCGGCGCTGCGGAACCCGGCGGGCAGTGCCTGACTCGTCGTGGTCTGCGCCATCACACGATCTCCCTTGATCCACCGGCGGTCGAGCACGTTGTACGTGAGTTCAATAGCGTGATCCAGTCTGGTCCCCTTGTTGAATCGACGTCAAGTAAAGTGCGGGCATGGCCGGGAAGCAGGGCGAGCGCGCGCGGCGCAGGCTGAGCACCGGGGAGCGCAGGGAGCAGCTCCTGTCGGTGGGCGCGCGGCTGTTCTCGGAGAGTCCCTACGACGACGTGTGGATCGAGCAGGTCGCCGAGATCGCCGGTGTCTCGCGCGGGCTGCTCTACCACTACTTCCCGACCAAGCGGGACTTCTTCGCCGCCGTCGTCGAGCGGGAGAGCGAGCGGATGCTGACCATGACCGCGGCGGTGCCCGGCATCCCGGCGCGCGAGCAGCTCACCGCCAATCTGGACACCTTCCTGGAGTACGTGCAGGCGCACGCCCACGGCTACCGCGCCTTCCATCGCGCCGACGCCACCGGCGACCAGGCCGTGCGCCGGGTCTACCAGCGGGCGCTGGCCACCCAGGAGCGGCAGATCCTCGCGGCGCTGGCCGCGGACCCCGAGTTCGGGCCCTTGGCCGAGGCGCACCCCGACACACGGCTGGCCGTCCGCGGCTGGCTCGCCTTCACCACGGCCGTCTGCCTGGAGTGGCTGCGCGGCTCAGAGCTGACGCGCGAGCAGGTGCGCGATCTGTGCGCGCGGGCGCTGCTCGGCGTGCTCGCCGCCTGAATTCACACCGATTCACCACGACCGCCCCCACGCCGGTGGTTGGCTTCGTCGCCGATCTTCGATAAGTTAGGCAAGGCTTACCTAAGGAGGCAATGGATGGGTGACACCCAGACCTGGACGGCCGAGCCCTCCGCGGCGGAACGGGCCCGGTCGGTGCTCGCCGCCTCGTGGTCCTGCGCGGTGACCGCGGAAGGCGGTCGCGAGGAGTTCGTCGGCGCCCACACCGTGACGGAGGACGGACGGGTGCTGCTGACGGTACCCGAGGAGAGCACGCTGACCGCGGCCGCGATCTGCGCGCCCCGCGGCGAGCCGTCCGCCGTCCTGGAGTTCGCCGACGTGGCACCCGTCCCGGTGCGCCACCGGATCCGCGCCCGGCTGTGGATGGCCGGCTGGTTCGTTCCCGCGGAGGACGGGCTGGAGTTCAAGGCCACGCGAGTGGTGCTGCGCCGTTCGTCCGGCGCGGTCGTCGTCGACCTCGACGACTTCGCCGACGCCGCGCCCGACCCGCTGGCCACGGCCGAGGCCCGGCTGCTCACCCACCTCGCGGACTGCCACCCCGACGCGGTCGAGCGGCTCACCCGGCTCGTCGAGTCCGACAGCCTGCACGGCGCCGTACGCGTCCAGCCGCTCGCCGTCGACCGCCATGGACTGACCCTGCGCATCGAGCGGGCCCGCGCCCACGGTGACGTACGGCTGCCCTTCCACGCGCCCGCCGACGACGTCTCCCGGCTCACCGAGCGCATGCACGTGCTGCTGACCCAGGCGAGCGCCGCGTCCTGCCCGCGCGCCCTACAGCGGCAGCGCACAGACGGCGACGGGTGAGGCGAACGGCTTCCCGGCGAGCCGCAGTCCACCGCTCTCCTCGTCCACGTGGAACACGCTGACCGTGCCGGAGCGCTGGTTCGCCGCGAACAGCAGCGTGCCGTCCGGTGAGAAGGCGATCTGGCGGGGGAAGTCGCCCGACACCGGCACGGTGTCGAGCAGCCGCAGCCGGGCGCCGTCGGCCTCGACGGCATAGCGCGTGAGGCTGTCGTGGCCCCGGTTGGCGAGATAGGCGTACGAGCCGTTGGCGGTGACCAGGAGCTGCGCCGGGTAACTGGTGGTCGAGCCCGTGCCCGTCGACTGGGCCGCCCCGACGGTGAGCCGGCCGGTCGCGCGGTCGTACGCGCAGACGGCCACCGTGTTGTCGACCTCGTTGGCGAGATAGGCGTACCGGCCCCCGGGGTGGAAGGTCAGGTGGCGCGGTCCGGCGCCCGCCCGGGTGTGCGCCCGCGCGACCTCCGTGAGCGTGCCGGTGCGTTGGTTCAGTCGGTAGCTGTAGACGGTGTCGGTGCCCAGGTCGACGGCGAGCACATGGCCGCCGTCGGGGCTGGTGACGAACTGGTGGGCGTGCGGACCCTCCTGCCCCGGCCCGGGCGCCGGAGTGGAGTGCGTGACGGACTCCCTGCGCTCGCCGAGCGCCCCCGACGCGTCGATCGGGTGGACGGCCACGCTGCCGGAGGCGTAGTTGGCGCTGAGCAGCCAGCGCCCGCTCGGATGCACCGACAGATGGCACGGCCCGGCGCCGCCGGTGCTCCGGCTTCCCAGGATCCTGCGGTCGGCCAGGCGTACGGCGGTCACGGCCCCCGCGTCCTGCTCGGCGACGGTGTACAGGGTGCGGCCGTCGGGGTGCAGGGCGAGGTAGGAGGGGTTGGTGAGCCCGGTGAGTGTGCCGGTGTGCTTGATGCGGCCGCTGCCGGTGTCGTAGGTGGCCAGGCCGATGCCGTCGCCGCCGTCCTCGGCGGTGGTGTAGGTGCCGAGGTAGAGGGGGCGGGGGCCGCTCGGCGTCGCCGTAGGACTCGGTGACGCGGCGGATGCCGTAGGGGAGGGAGTCTCGGGCGAGCTGCCCTGTGCCCCCCCGGCCGCCGTCCTCGACGCGGAACCCGGCGATGAGCCCGTCGAGGACGAGCAGCCCACGAGCCCCGCCCCCACCCCCGCTCCGGCGAGGGCGCCGACGAACCGGCGCCTGCTCCAGCCGCCGTCCGCCGGCGCGCCCGTACCGCCCATCTCCGCAACACCCCGGGTGATCGTCCGTCTCGGTCCTGAACAGCCACCTTGACGTGCCCCACCCGTCCCGCGCAAACAAGCGGACCCGGGCCGTCCGCTACCAGTCGCCGTCCTCCACCGGCTTCCCCGGTGCGTCCCCCAGCTGTTTCACCTGGTCAGGCGTCGGCGCCTGCCAGGGCTCGTGATCGTCCCCGATCCAGTCACCGACCGGTTTCACACCCTCCAGTGTGTCCGTCGGCGCCAGATCCTCCGCGTCCTGGTCGTAGTAGTCGAACCAGGGCAGTCCCGCCTGCGTGTAGGCCGCGCGGTTCACCGGTGAGGGCGGCGGCGCCTCGCTGGTGATGCGGCGCCACTCGGGCGGTGTCACCAGGTGCACGAAGACCCGCCCGGCCGGGGTCTTCGCCCAGTCGGACAGCGGCCGCTCGTCCTTGTAGACCTCCTGGCGCATCGACCCGCCCACGCCGAGCCCCATCGCCGCGGCACTGCGGGGCGCCCCGGCCGCCGCCGGAGCCGCGGGGGCCGGCATCGCCATCGGCATGGCCGCGCCGTAGGCCATGGCGGGCCGGGCCGCCCGCACCCGCCGCTGGTCCTCGCGCCACCGCTCAAGCCGCTCCTCGACCAGCGGGAACGACTGGAGCTGGACCCCGCCCCAGACCTCCTCGCCGGTGACCTGCCCCTCGACGGTCGCCCCGAGCCCGAGCGGCACCGCCACGAACTGGCGGACCGTGCCCTTCCCGGAGTTGATGCCGTCCAGCCACGGCTGGCGGGGGAGGACCACGTAGTTCTGCGGATCACGGGAGAGCCGGTCGCTCCAGGGCTTCCCGGACACCGCGCACACCTTGCCGACCCCCACCTGGAGCGCGGCGGGCTCGGTGGTGGCGCCGAAGCTGAGCCACATCGCCTCGCGCAGGTAGACCGGCAGCATCACCCCGCCCCGGGCCCGCCACTGCTCCGGCACGGTGTCGAGGTAGTCGGCGACCCGGCGCACCGGGAACTCCCCGAGCCCCGGTGGCAGCGGATGCGTGCCGGTCTCGGGCAGGCGCAGGGTGCGGATGAACCGCACCGCCACCCCGCCCGGCAGCCGCAGTGTGTTCCCGTCGACGCGGACGGCGGTGTCGGTCATGCGGTCCCCCTGGCCTGTCGTGCGTGCCTCACCTGGAAGGGGAACGACGGGCACGGGCCGTCCGGTTCCCCCGCAGCCGTTCCTGCAGACGGGTCAGGTGGGGCATCCGCTCGCGCTGCTCCCGCGCGGCACGGTCCAGCTCCTCCAGGAGCCGGCGCGAGCGGTGCTCGGTGTCCAGCTCGTCGAGGATGCGGTTGACCTCGGTCAGGACGGCGCCGTGCAGCTGCCAGTGGCGGGCGTCACGCTGGACCTCCTCCAGCAGCAGCTGGGCCAGCTTGTCCCGGGTGGCCGTGGCCTGCCGGAGCTCCGCGGTGAGCCGGGCCTCCGCGGACTCCGCGCTCACGCTGACGTGCGTGGTGACCAGGACGGCGAAGCTGACCACGGCGTCGCCGATCTCGGACAGCAGCCGCTCCACGGTCCGGCCGGTCTCAGCCCCGAACAGCGGTTCGGGATCCGGTCCCTCGTCGTCGAGCAGGTCGGGCTCGTCGGCGAAGGGGTCGCGTTCCTTCGCGAGGTCGGTGAGGGTGCGGGCGAGGACCCGCAGGACGACCGTGCAGATCTCCAGGGTGTCCAGGCCGGTGCGCAGCACCACCCGGTGCAGCATGCCCTCTTTCACCCGGGGGTTGAACTTGAGGCTGTCCTCGGCCTGCTTCAGGGCCGCGTCCACCTCGACGATGTCGTGGTCGAGCGCGCGGGCCTCGTACAGCCGGGCGGTCGCGAGCTCCACGGGCGTACGGCCCGCGGCCTCCTCGCCCATCCGCAGCATCAGCCGGCGCACCCGGCGGGCCAGCCCCTCGATCGACTCACCCGCCTCGTCCACCCACACCGGCGGCGCGAACAGCAGATTGCAGCCGAGCCCGACGACCGCGCCGATCAGCGTCTCCACGACCCGCGCCCAGGCCGTGTCCCCGACCGTCGTCACCCCGAGCACCAGCATCGCGCTGATCGCCACCTCGGGCACGAACTCCTCGACCCTGACGATCCGCCCGACCACCAGCGAGGCCACGATCAGCAGGCCCAGGCTCCACCAGGTCAGACCCACCAGCAGGCTGAACGCGATGGCGACGAGCACGCCGGCCACCACGGAGTTCACCCGGCGGACCCCGGTGGTGAGCGTCGAGTAGAGGGTGACCTGGACGACCAGCAGGGCGGTCAGGGGCGCGGTGAGCGGGGCCGCCTCGGGACTGAGGCGCAGCGCGATGACGTAGGCGATCGTCGCCGCGGCCGCCGAACGCAGCGTCTGCACGACGACGGGGTCCCGGCGCCGCTTCACATAGCTCACGAGGGACGCCGTCCACTCACGTACCACTTGCATCCTCAGCTAGTACCCCTTCGCGGTCCGTGCGGACCGTGACCGTCCGTAAGGGTCGGGGCGGCGGGCGGTCGCGGGCAAGAGGCGAGGGCGGTGACGGTGGACACGGCCCGGGCTCCTCAGGGTGCGGACGTGGACGCGGCCCTTCAGGGCGCGGACGCCGCCCGGCTGCGGGAGCGGTACCCGGCGATCTTGGCGAGGTTGCCGCAGCGGTCCATCGAGCACCAGCGGCGCCGCCGGGACTGGGAGTCGTCCAGGAACAGCAGGGAGCAGTCCGGGTTTCCGCACTCCTTGACCCGCTCCAGCAGGGGCCCACGCACCAGGAGTACGGCGTCCCGCGCCACCGTCGACAGGGCCGCGCGGGCCGGACTGCGCGCCGCCCAGGGGGCCGGGCCCAGCTGGGGCGCGAGATCCGGCTGGGCGGCGACCGCGTTGACCCGCACGACGTCGGCCGGATCCCCCGCGCCCCCGGCCATCGAGGCGTGCAGGAGGCGGTACATGGCCTCGCGCAGCAGCCGGGCCTCGGCCAGCTCCCGCGCGGTGACCCGGACCTGGTTCTCGCCCGCGGCCAGCCCGGCCTCGGTGAACCAGCGGGACAGGGCGTCGGGGTCCGGGATCCGCTCCAGGGGCGTGGCATGCCGTTTTCCGAGCGTGGCGACGAAGTCGAGGCAGGGGCGGCCGCCGAGGAACGGGAACGCGAGCGCGGGATCGGGGCTGCCGGTCATGCGGTCGAGCGTACACCGGTTCATGTGGTGTCCGCGCGGAGCTGCGGGCACTTGACACCGGTTGAAGCGGTGTCCGATGGTGACACCAGTTCAATCGGTGTCAGTCGCTCCGGCGACTGCGGCAGAGAGCGGGTGCGGTATGCGTGCGGTGCGGATCGACGAGTTCGGCGGGCCGGAGGTGCTGGTGCCGGTCGAGGTGCCCGACCCGGTCCCTGGTCCGGGGGAGGTGCTGGTGCGGGTCGTCGCGGCGGGTGTGAACCGTGCGGACGCCCTGCTCCGCTCGGGCCGCTACCACCGGGCCGGGCGCCCGCCGTTGATACCGGGAGCGGAGGCCGCCGGGATCGTCGCGGCGGTGGGGGAGGGGGTGAGCGAGTTCTCGCCCGGGCAGCGGGTCGTCGCGTTGGACGGCGGCAAGTCCTCGGGCTTCTACGCCGAGGCGGCGACGGTGCCGGTCGACCAGGTGGTCGCCCTTCCCGACGGCATCGACCTCGTCCAGGCGGCCGCGCTGCCGATCGCCTGGCTCACGGCCTGGTACTGCCTGCGGGAGCTGGCCCGGGTCACCAAGGACGACACCGTCCTGGTGAAGGCCGCCGCGAGCGGGGTGGGCACCGCGGCCGTACAGATCGCCGTCGAGGCCGGTGCCCGGGTCATCGCCCTCGCCGGATCCCCCGAGAAGGCCGCCTGGGTGCGGGAGTTCGGCCCCCAGGTCGTCGTGGACACCTCCGCGCACCCGGACGAGGCCGAGGTCGAGGAGGTGCTCCGGCTCACCGACGGGCGCGGTGCCGACGTCGTCCTCGACACCGTCGGAGGGGCGTCCTTCGGGCGGAGCCTGCGCGAGGCCGGGCAGGGCGGACGGGTGGTCGCCCTCGCCAACGTCGCCCTGGAACCGAGCACCGTCGACACCCGCGACTTCTATCCGAAGAACGTCTCCATCCACGGCTTCCAGCTCACCAACCTCCAGATCCAGGGCTACGATCCCCGCCCGGACCTGCGCGAACTGGCCGAGCGGGTCGCCGCCGGGGTGTATCGCGTGCCGGTCGAGACCGTCCTCCCCCTGGAGCGGGCCCGGGCCGCCCACGAGCGGCTGGAGCAGCGCGGAAACCGCGGCAAGATCGTGCTCTCGGTGGCCGCGGAGTAGGGGGTTCCGGTCGACAAATGCCTTGCGGACGCCCCGCCCGGCGGGTGATCTTCGACGGGATGTCGTCGGTGAGGGAGAGTCCGTGGAGCACAAGGACATCGGGTCGCCACGCGCGCGTGCCGCACTGCGGCACGTGGCGGCCCTCTCGGAGGGTCCGGCGGTCGGCGCGGACGTGCGGATCACGCTGAACTTCCACCCGGACCGCCTCGCGGGCGGCCTGCCGATCCTGGCGGCGCTCGCCCAGGACGGCGCGTACCACTCGCAGTTCGTGACCGGCACCAGCAACGGCGGTCTGACCGCGCACCCCGGCGGCGACCGCTGGCGCTGGGAGAGCCGGATCTTCGGCGGGGTCTACGACGACGCGGCCCCGCACGAGCGGCCCGTGTACGGCGCGCTCAACTTCCGCCGCCAGATGGTCGGCGCGGCCCCGCGCTTCGGCTCCTCGCACTTCCGGCTCACCGGGGAGGCGCTCGCCCGCGCCACCTTCTGCTACCCCGACAGCGCGGCCGAGCCGGTCCATTTCGGCGTCGCCGCCGGGATGTCCCTGATCGCCCTGGCCGAGGTGGACGAGCAGGACGCCCTCAACGACTACATCGAGAGCCAGATCCACGGGGGTGTCGACCTCGCCCGGGACATCGAGGCGCTCGTCCTGGACGCGAGCTACCGGGACACACCCGTCGAGGCCGCGGCCCGTCGGCTCCCGGTGCCGGTCGAGTGGCACCCCGGCTACCGGCTCACCGTCGCCGACCTGCACCGCCACGCCGACTACCGCGGTCAGGAGTACGCCGACCTGGGCGAGTCGATCGCCGAGGACGGGACGGTCGACCCGCGGATCATCGGGGACGCGGCCCGCACCGGACGGTACGTACTCCAGGACCTCAAGATGGTGTGGCACACCCTGGCGCGCTTCGGGGCGCCGGAGGGGGCGTCTCCAGGGGGCGCCTACCCAGGGGGCCAGACGCCGGCGGTCAGCACGCCGAGCGCGTAGGCGCGCGCGACCAGTTCCGTACGGTTCCCCGCTCCCCACCGCGCCGACAGCCGCCGCAGGTGGTAGTTCACGCCGTCGGCGGTCAGCCCCGTCTCCCTGGCGGCCTGCGCGGTGCTGGCACCGCCCGCGAGGAGCGCCAGGATCCGCCGCTCCACGGGGCCGGCCTCGACAGCCGGCGCGACCGGCACCTCCCGTTCACCTGCCACCCGCAGCATCACCAGCAGGGAGGGCGTCTCCTCCACCGAGTCGCTCACCGGGTCCGCCGTCAACTCGCCGTACCGCTCCCCGCCTCCCGGCGCAGGCCAGCACACCGCCACCTGGTAGCGCGAGCGGTGCCGCAGCCGCAGCGCCTCGGCGATCCGCTCCACCTGGGTCGCCTCCTGCGGGCGGAACAACTCCAGCACGTCCTTGCCGCGCAGCCGCCCCGGGGTCGTCCCGCACTCCGCCGCCATCGCCGGATTCGCCAGCAGGACGGCGCCGTACACATCGCAGACCGCGACCGGCACCGAGACCCGGTCGAAGAGGAGCAGGGCGCGGTTGCGCCACACCACCGCCTCCGCGCGCTTCCGGTCCACCAGCACCTCCGGCCGCTCGGCGCAAGCACGACAGACATACCTGCACTACACAATCATGTAGTGCGGCGGCGCGGGCGGCCGGGGTCCGTCGAGCAGGCTGGAGCGCAGTACTCCCGTACCGCGAAAGGCAGTTGTCGCGCCATGCCCCCCACCGCGCAGACCACCCCCACCGAGATCCCCGTCGTCGACATCTCCGCCACCGGCCCCGGCCGCACCCCCCTCCAGCAGGTCATGGGGCTGATGCGCGAGCACGGTCCGCTGCTGGTGCGGCGGCTGCACGGGCGGGACGTCACCTTCGTCTCCGATCTGGACCTGGTCACCGAACTCGCCGACGAGAGCCGGTTCGCCAAGGCCGTCGGGCCCGCCCTGGAGAACGTCCGCGAGTTGGCCGCCGACGGACTGTTCACCGCCTACAACGACGAGCCCAACTGGGCCAAGGCGCACGACATCCTGATGCCCGCCTTCGCACTGGGCTCGATGCGCACCTACCACCCCGTGATGCTCCGGGTCGCCCGGCGGCTCATCGGGGCCTGGGACCGGGCCGCCCGGGACAAAAGGCCCGTGGACGTCCCCGAGGACATGACCCGCATGACCCTCGACACCATCGGACTCGCCGGGTTCGGCTACGACTTCGGCTCCTTCGACCGGGACGAGCCGCACCCCTTCGTCGAGTCGATGGTGCGCTGCCTGGAGTGGGCCATGACCCGGCTCGCCCGTACGCCGGGCGGCGACTACAGCGCCGCCGACGCGGCCTTCCGCACGGACGCCGACCACCTCGCCCAGGTCGTCGACGACGTCATCAGCGCGCGCGTCGCGTCCGGCGGGAGCGCCTCCGACGATCTCCTCGGCCTCATGCTCGACGCCCGGCACCCCGCCGACGGGACGACCCTCGACACCACCAACATCCGCAACCAGGTGATCACCTTCCTGATCGCCGGCCACGAGACGACCTCCGGCGCGATGTCGTTCGCGATGTACTACCTCGTCAAGCACCCGGCCGTGCTCCAGCTCGTGCGGCGCGAGGTCGACGAGATGTGGGGCGACAGCGCCGACCCGGAGCCCACCTTCGACGAGGTCGGACGGCTGACCTACACCCGGCAGGTCCTCAACGAGGCGCTCCGGCTCTGGCCCACGGCCTCCGCCTTCAGCCGGCAGGCCCGCGCGGACACCCTGCTGGGCGGGCGGATCCCGGTGCGCGCCGGACAGGCCCTCACCGTGGTCGCCCCGATGCTGCACCGGCAGCCCGTCTGGGGCGACAACCCCGAGCTGTTCGACCCCTCCCGGTTCACCCCCGAGGCCGAGGCCGCCCGCTCACCGCACGCCTTCAAGCCCTTCGGCACCGGTGAACGCGCTTGTATCGGGCGGCAGTTCGCCCTGCACGAAGCGACCATGCTGCTCGCCCTCCTCGTCCACCGCTACCGCCTGCACGACCACACCGACTACCGCCTCACCATCAAGGAGGCGCTCACCCTCAAGCCCGACGGCTTCACCCTCGCGCTCACCGCGCGCACCACCGCGGACCGCGCGCACACGCCCCTGCCGGGTGCCGTGTCCCGCCCCGAGGCCGCCACAACCGCCGACGCGAGCCTCCCCGCCCGGGTCCTCCCCGGCACCCGCGCCCTCTTCCTGCACGGCAGCAACTACGGCACCTGCCGTGACTTCGCGGCGGGGCTGGCCGACGAGGCCGCCCTCCTGGGCTGTGAGACCGAGGTCGCGGCCCTCGACGCCTACGCCGACGGCCTTCCCACCGACCGTCCGGTCGTGATCACCGCCGCCTCCTACAACGGCCAACCCACCGACGACGCACGGAAGTTCGCCGCCCGCCTGGAGGAGGAGCACGACCTGACCGGCGTCACCTACGCCGTCCTCGGCGTCGGCGACCGCAACTGGGCCGCCACCTACCAGCACGTCCCGACCCGCATCGACGAGCGCCTCACCGACCTGGGCGCCCGACGGCTCCTCGACCGCGCCGCCGGCGACGCCTCCGGAGACCTCACCGGCACGGTCCGCACCTTCACCGCGGACCTGCGCACGGCCCTGCTCCAGGAGTACGGCGACCCCGAGGCGACGACCGCCACCGAACCCACGGCCGCCTACGAGATCCGCACCCTCACCGCCGGCCCCCTGGACGCCCTAGCCGAGCGGCACGGCCTGACCCCCATGACCGTCACCGAGGCCCACGACCTCACCGCCCCCGGCCACCCCCGCCTCAAGCGGTTCGTACGACTCGCCCTCCCGGACGGCGTCACCTTCCGCACCGCCGACCACGTGACCGTGCTCCCGGTCAACGACAAGGCGCTCGTCGAACGGGCCGCCGTGGCGTTCGGCGTGGACCTGGACGCCGTCCTCGACATCCGCGCCACCCGCCCGCGCCGCGACGGACTCGCCGTGGACCGGCCGCTGACCGTACGCCAACTGCTCACCCATCATGTGGAGTTGCGGCAGCGCCCGACCGCCTCGGATCTGTCGGCGCTGGCCGCCGCCAACCCCTGCCCGCCGGAAAGGGTCCAGCTCCAAGGCCTGAGCGACGACCCGCGCACCCTCGTGGAGATCTTCGAGACCCACCCCGCCCTGCGCGGCGCGCTCGACTGGCCGGCCCTGCTCGACCTGCTCCCGCCGCTGCGCCCGCGCCACTACTCGGTGTCCTCGTCCCCGGCCGCCGACCCCCGGCACATCGACCTCATGGTCTCCCTGCTGGAGGCGCCCGCCCGCTCCGGGACCGGCACCTACCGGGGCACCGGTTCCGGTCATCTCACCGACGTCCAGCCCGGTGACACGGTCCTGGCCCGCATCCAGCCGTGCCGGGAGGCGTTCCGCGTCGACCACTCCGCCCCGGTCGTGATGATCGCGGCGGGCACCGGACTGGCACCCTTCCGCGGAGCCGTCGCCGACCGGGTCGCCGCCCTGCGCCGGGGCGACGAACTCCCGCCCGCGCTCTGCTACTTCGGCTGCGACGCCCCGGACGCCGACTTCCTGCACGCCGACGAACTGCGCTCCGCCGAGGCCGTCGGAGCGGTGCGGCTGCGGCCCGCCTTCAGCGCGGTCCCGGAGAGCGGCTTCGTGCAGCACCGCATCGCCGCCGAGGGCGACGAGGTCTGGGACCTCCTGCAGGCGGGAGGCCGGGTCTACATCTGCGGCGACGGTTCGAAAATGGCCCCCGGCGTGCGGGAAGCGTTCCGTACCCTGTTCCGGGACCGCACCCCGGGCGCCGACGACACGGCGGCCGGGCGGTGGCTCGACGGACTGGTACGGGACGGGCGATACGTCGAGGACGTGTACGCCGCCGGGTGACGTGAGGGAAAGGGGCGGGATGTCGGAGGACTCCTGGGACCGGGCGCGGCGGATTCTCGAGGAGGCGCGTCTCGCCCCGGACCGGCTCGCCGGCGTCCGGCCCCTGACCGGCGGCACCTACAGCACCGTCGAGGAACTCCTCCTGGACGACGGCACCCGCTACGTCCTCAAGACGGCGCCCGCGCCCACCGTCCCGGGCATGCGCTACGAGCGCCGACTCCTCGTCTCCGAGGTGGAGTTCTACCGAGCCGCCGCCGAGGCCGACGTCGAGGCGCCGCACGTCCTGGCCGTCGGCGAGGAGGCGGGCGTACCGCATCTGCTGCTGACGGCGTGTCCCGGCACGCCTTGGGACGACTCGGTCACCGAAGCCGAACAAGCGGTGCTGCGCCGGGAGTTGGGCTGTCAGCTGGCCCGCCTGCACACCGTGACCGGACCCGGCTACGGCTACCCCTCCGGCGCCCTCGGCCCGCTCGCCCCCGACTGGCGGACCGCCGTCACCGGCATGGTCGAGGCCGTCCTGGACGACGCCCGCTACTACACGTCCCGGCTGCCCCGCTCCGTCGACCAGATCACCTACATGATCGAGGCCGCCTACCCCGCCCTCGACGAGGTCACCGTCCCTGCGCTGGTCCACTTCGACCTCTGGGACGGCAACATCCTCGTCGACCGCCCGGCCGACGGGGAGCCCCGCATCGGCGGACTCATCGACGGGGAGCGGATGTTCTGGGGCGACCCCCTCGCCGACTTCGTCTCCCTGGCCCTGCTCGGGGACATCCAGAAGGACGAGGCCTTCCTCGCGGGCTACCGGGAGGCGGGCGGCCGCGCCGAGTTCGACACCCCGGCCCGGCTGCGCCTGGCCCTCTACCGCGCCTACCTCTACCTGATCATGCTGGTCGAGACGGGTCCCAGGGCGGTCGACGTGGAGCAGGAACGCTGGGTGCAGGCGGTCGTCGCCCCCGAACTCGTCGTCGCCCTGGACGAGATCGAGATGCTCGCCGCCGGATCCTGATCGCCGGTCCTGATCACCTTGATTCATCCACCCCTTACCTCATAGTGTGAATTAAGGGTCTGAGGAAGGGAACGCCATGACGGGGCGCAACGGGCGTACGGTACGCGATCTCCGGCGGGCCAACCGCACCGCCGTACTGCAACGCCTCTACTTCGACGGACCCCTCAGCCGCTTCGAGCTGGGCCCGGTCACCGGCCTCAGCTCCGGCTCGGTCAGCAACGTCGTCGCCGACCTGGTCGCCGACGGCCTGGTCGAGGAGGCCGGCAGCGTCGACTCCGACGGCGGCCGCCCCCGCACCCTGCTGCGGGTCGCGCCGGGCAGCGGCCACATGATCGGGGTCGACGTCGGCGAGACCCGGGTGCGCGTCGAGCTGTTCGACCTCACCCTCACCGAACTCGCCCGCGCCGAGCGCCCGTTGACCCCGCAGCGCTACGCCGTCGAGGTGATCGTCGGGCACATCCGGGACGGCGTCGCCGAGGTCCTGGACGGCGCCGGCCTCGCCCCCGAACGGCTCCTCGGGGTCGGCATCGGCGTCCCCGGCATCGTCGAGCACACTCCGGAGCGGGGCGCCGTGGTGCACGGCCAGACCATCGGCTGGGACGGGGTCCCGCTCGAAGCGCTGCTGCGCACCGGCTCCCCGCTGCCCGCCGGGGTGCCGTACTTCATCGACAACGGCGCCAAGACCCTCGGCCAGGCCGAGATGTGGTTCGGCGGCGGCCGGGGCGCCCACAACGCGGTCGTCGTCCTGTTCGGCTCCGGGGTCGGTGCCTGTCTGGTGACGCCCGAGGTGGAGCACGGGCGGGCGGTCGAATGGGGGCATCTGACCGTACGGGTGCGGGGGCGCCGCTGCCGCTGCGGGGCCCTCGGCTGCCTGGAGGCCTACGCCGGTGCCGAGTCGCTCCTCGAACGCTGGCGGGAGGCGGGTGGCGGCCCGCCCGAGGGCACCGACGAGGAGACGGCCCTGACCGCCCTGCTCGCCGCCGCCTACCCGGTCGAGGGCGGCGAGGCCGACCCGGTCGCGCTGGGTGTCCTGGAGGAGACCGCCGAGTACCTGGGGGCAGGCCTGTCCGACCTGATCAACCTCTTCCAGCCCGAGCGGATCCTCATCGGCGGCTGGGCCGGGCTCCAGCTGGGCGCGCGGTTCCTGCCCGCCGTACGACGCCACGCGTCCTCGTACGCCCTCAGGTACCCGGCCGAGAAGGTCACCGTCGACCTCGGGAAGCTCGGGCCCGACGCGGTCACCGTCGGCGCGGCGATCCTGCCCCTCGACGACTTCTTCGCCCGCGGCGGCCGTCGCGCCGAACCCGCGCCCGAGGGTCCGGCACCGGCCTGGCGGACCGCTCTGGAGGAGCGCGCCCCGCACTGACGTTTCGCGGACCGGGCCGGAGGTACTCGCGCTCCCGCGCGGAAGCCCCGCGTGGGAAAGGAGCACGCCGTGGACCACCGCAACGAGGGCCCCGGAGAGAACGGCACCGCCGTCCCGCGGGACATGCCGGACCAGCAGGCACGGGAGGGGGAGGACCCCTGGGAGGTCGCGCCGTTCGTCGCCGACGGCGATCAGGAGGACGAGGACTCCGACGCCTCCGACGCCGGCACCGACGTGCCCGACACCGACGAGGCCGGCACCGGGCGGCAGGGCGTGCCGCGGACGGACACCGTGCACCCGGAGCATCCGGGGCCGCAGGAGTCCACGGGGTGACCTCTCCAGGAGTCCACGGGGGTGACCTCTCGGTGATTCAGCCGACCTTGCGGCCCTTCATCGGTTCCGTCCCCGCGCCCGCTCCCTGCTGCATCCCCCGCAGGAACTCCTCCAGCACCTCGGCCGCCGTGTGCTCGGGACGCCACCCCAGCTCCGTACGCGCGCGCGTGCAGTCCATCAGCGGGAGCCTGAGCACGGCGTCGAACAGGTGCGGGGACGCGGGCAGCAGATGCAGCCCCCAGGCCGCGGCGATCGCCGAGCGGGCCGCCGTGCGAGGCAGCCGGACCGGGCGGGCGCCCAGCATCTCGCCCAGCATGTCGGCGTCGACCGGCGGCTCGCCCGCCAGGTTGAAGGCACCGGAGACCTCCGAGCGCACCGCCAGCACATAGGCGTGGGCCGCGTCGTCGGTGTGCAGGGCCTGGACCCGAAGGCCCGGGACGTCGGGGAGGACGGGCAGCAGTTCGGGGCGGGCCAGCGGGCCCGGCAGGAAGCGGCCGCCGAAGATCCTGCGCTGCTCGCTCGCCGACTCCCGCTTGAACAGGAACGCCGGGCGCATCCGCACCACGCGGACCGCCGGGTGGTCGCGCTCGAAGGTGTCCAGGGCCCGCTCCAGATACGCCTTCTCCCGGCAGTACGCCGCGTCCGGCCAGCCGTGCGTCGGCCACGACTCGTCCACCGCGTGCCCCTTCGGGCCCGGCGAGTAGGCGCCCACGGAGGAGGCGTGCACCAGCGTCGGCACCTTGGCCGCCGCCACCGCCTCGAAGACCCGGATCGTGCCGAGGACGTTGGTACGCCAGGTCGTCGCCGGATCGTGGGTCGGCTGGAACGCCCAGGCCAGATGGATCACCGCGTCGGCGTCCGCGAACTGCTCGGCCAGATCGGCCTGTTCGGACGCCAGGTCGACGGCCGACCACTCCGTCCGCGGCGGCGACGAGTCGGGGATCCGCCGGGCCAGCCCCAGCACGGAGCCGGTCTCCGGGTCCTGGGAGAGCAGGCGCACCACGCTGGTTCCGACGTTGCCGGTGGCGCCCGTGACGACGATCCTGCTGCCCGTTGCGGTGCTCATCTCGGCTCCTCACGGCCGTCGGGACGGCGGAGACCACCGGGTACCCGGCCCTCGGCGACCCACGCGGGTCGAAACGGCCCCGCGGACTGCGAGAATCGGACCATGAGTAGCGAGATCATCCTGATATCCGACCCCCGCGTCGTCGCCGTGCCCGTGCGGGACGAAGGCGAAGCACTGGTGGACGTGAGCGACCACCTTCTCGTCGACGACCGGAAGAACCCGGACTTCGGCGGCGCCGAGGTCTATCTGCGGCAGGGGGTCCTCGACAGGCTGGTCCAGGCACAGAAGCTGCTGCCCGCCGGACTGCGGCTGCTCTTCGTCGAGGGGTACCGGCCGCCCTCCCTCCAGCGCGCCATCTTCGACGACTACTCCTCCGGGCTCCGTGCCCTGCACCCCGACTGGTCCGCCGAGCAGATCCGCTCCGCGGCCAGCCGCTATGTCTCCCCGCCGGAGATCGGTCCGCACACCGCCGGCGCGGCGGTGGACCTGACTCTGGCCGACGCCGACGGCCGTGAACTCGACATGGGCTCGCCCTTCGACGCCACCCCAGAGGAGAGCGACGGCGCCTGCTACACGGACGCCGCCAACATCAGCGAGGAAGCGAGGGCCAACCGCAAGGTCCTCGGCGCCGCGCTGAGCGACGCGGGCATGGTCAACTACCCGACGGAGTGGTGGCACTGGTCCTACGGCGACCGCTACTGGGCCCTGATGACCGGGGCGCCCGCCGCCCTGTACGGGCCGAGGGAACTCGACGCGCAGTAGGGGGCGGCGGACTCTCCGGGGTCAGGCGAACGCGTTCACGCCGGTCAGCTCGGCCGACAGCGTCCACAGCCGGGCCGCCTGCTCCGGGTCGATCGCCCAGTCCTTGACGCCGCCGCTCTCGTCGCCCTCGACGGCGGGCTCGGCGATGTCGCAGTCCTCCAGGTAGACCCCGCCCATGCCGTCCAGCTGGGGGGAGGCGGCGGCCCACACCTGGGTGGCCGCGCCCTGCTCCGGGGTCTTGAAGATCTCGGGGTGCAGGAGTTCGCCCTGCTCGTCGATCCAGCCGCGCTCGACCATCTCCTCCTTGGCGAGGTGGCGCTGGAGCGGGGTGAGGATGCCGCCGGGGTGCAGCGCGAAGGCCCGTATGCCACGGTCCCGGCCGAGGCGGTCGAGATGGACGGCGAACAGGACGTTCGCCGTCTTCGCCTGGCCGTAGGCCTGCCACTTGTCGTAGCCCTGCCGCCAGTGGATGTCGTCCCAGCGGACGCCGGAGTTGTGGTGGCCTCGGGAGGACACCGACACGACCCGGGCGCCGCCGGGCTCGATCGCCGGCCACAGCCGGTTGACCAGGGCGAAGTGGCCGAGGTGGTTGGTCGCGAACTGCGTCTCCCAGCCGGGGCCGACCCGGGTCTCCGGGCAGGCCATGATCCCGGCGTTGTCGATCATGAAGTCGATGGTGCGGCCGGAGGCGAGGAACCGCTCCGCGAAGCCGCGCACGCTCTCCAGGTCGCCGAGGTCGAGATCGTCCACCTCGACGCGCTCCAGGCCGGCCAGGGCCTCCCGCGCCGCGTCGGGACGCCGGGCCGGAACGACGACCCGGGCGCCCGCCTTGGTGAGCGCGCGCGTGGTCTCCAGCCCCAGCCCCGAATAGCCACCGGTGACGATCGCGAGCCGGCCGGACAGGTCGACACCGGCGAGAACGTCGTCGGCGGTGCTCCGAGCCCCGAACCCCGAACCGATCTTGTGCTGTGCAGTGTTCATGCTGGGAACGCTACGAATTGGAGTGCGCTCGAAGTCAAGAGGGGACCGTCTCGCTCCAGAGGTTCTCGACCTGGAGGAGGAGGGTGCCGAGGACTGTTGTGCGGGTCGCCTGGTAGCCCGCGTGGTCCAGGAGGCGCCCCTCCAGGCGGGTGTGCAGATCCCGCAGTGCCTCGCCGTCCGGGGCGACGGTGTCGCCGGTGCCCAGCAGGCGTTCGCTCTCCGCGTGGCAGGCGTCGGCGATCAGGTCCAGAAGCTCGGCGTAGGCGTGGAGTTCGGGTCCGTCGGGCGGGACGGGGGAGCGTCCTTCGTCGGCCGCGACGGACAGGGTCCGGGTCAGCACCCTGATGTGCCCGGTGACCCGGCTCCACCGTTCGTCGTCCGCCTCCGGCGGCACCGGCCCCGGAGGCCGCCGTACGACACGCAGCGGCCCGGTCGTCAGCCGCAGGCTCTCCCGGCTCCAGGCACGGGCCGCGCGCAGTGTCTCCAGCCGGCGCTCCAGGCTCGCGCAGGCGCTGGACCAGCGGGCCGCGGTCTGCGCGTCCCACTCGGAGGTCCGCAGGTCGGCGGCGACGGTGTGCAGCAGATCGCCCGCCTCCCGGGCCAGCGCCGCGAGGTTCTCGCGGACGTCCCGCAGATGGATCGGCGGCAGGACCAGCGCGTTCACGGCGACCCCGATCACCGCGCCGAGCGCCGCCTGCCCCACCCGGTGCCCCACCTCGACCGCCTCGGCGGTGCCGGTGGCCAGGGTGAACAGCGCGGTCGTGGCCGCGAAGACGCCCTGGTCGCCGAAGCGGGGCCAGTTCGCGAGGAGCATCAGCACCGGAACGGACAGCGCGAGCGCGCCCACCGTGTTCCCGGTCAGCCACTGGGCCGCCGACGCCACCAGCGTTCCCGCGCAGATCGCCGCCACCTGCTGCCCGGCTTGGCGCAGCGAGCTGTAGACGGTGGCCTGCACCAGGACCAGCGCCACCCAGGACGCCATCAGCGCCATCGGGTCGTTCAGCCAGACGCTCGACACCGTCCAGGCGAGCAGCGCGGCCGCCGCGGCCTTGAGCGACTGCACGAACAGGTCCCGCTCCCGCCCGGGCCCGCGCCAGGCAGCCCGCGCGGCCCGGCCCACCGAGCGCGTGTCCTGTCGTACGACCGTCGTCACCCGGGAGAGCCACTCCGGGCGCACGTCAGGCAAAGGGGCTGTCCGCCAGGGACGCCAGCAGCTGGGCGGGGTCGTCGTAGATCGTCCCGGCGCCCGCCTCCACCAGGTCCGCGCGGGGGATTCCGCCGCACAGCACGCCCACGCAGCGCACCCCGGCGCGACTGCCGGCCCGCATGTCCCAGACCGTGTCGCCGACGAAGACCGCGTGCTCGGCGGGGACTTCGGCCAGTTCCAGGGCGTGCTCGACGGGTTCGGGCGAGGGCTTGCCCTCTTCGACGTCGTCGGCGCTCGCGGTGGCGGCGATCGCGTCGTCCGCGCCGATCGCCCGGCGCAGCGCGGACAGCTCCGAGCCGCCCGCCGAGGTGGCGAGGACGACCCGCCAGCCCGCGCTGTCCAGCCGCCGCAGGAGCCGGCCCGCGTCCTCGAGCGGGGGCAGCCGGTCGAAGTACTGCCCGTACAGGGCCTTGTGGGCGGCGCTCAGCTCGGCGTCCCGCTCCTTGTCGCGGTCGTCGCCGAGGAGATGGGCGATCAGGTCGTCGGAGCCCAGGCCGATGGCCCGGTGGACGGCGTGCATCGGCACCCGGTGACCGGCCTGGCGGAAGGCCTCCCACCAGGTGGTGACATGCAGGTGGTTGGTGTCGACGAGGGTGCCGTCGACGTCGAACACAGCCGCCCGTTCCATACGCGGTTCCTTTCGCGTGCGTTCCTTCTCCGGCGGACGAGTACCACGTCAGGGCCCTGCCACTCGGGACGGTGTCCGGCCCTCCCGGGTCCACGCCAGCAACTCCTCGCGGCTCCACGTGGTCACGACCCGCTCGGGCGGCACCCCGCACTCCTCGGCGCGGGCACAGCCGAGGATCTGCCAGTCCAGCTGGCCGGGCGCGTGCGCGTCGGTGTCGACGGAGAACAGCACGCCCGCGTCGACCGCCTGCCGCAGCAGCCGGCGCGGTGGGTCGAGGCGTTCCGGACGGCTGTTGATCTCCACGGCCGTCCCGGACTCGGCGCACGCGGCGAACACCTCCGCCGCGTCGAACTCCGACTCCGGCCGCCCCCGCCCGGTCACCAGCCGTCCCGTGCAGTGCCCGAGGACGTCGGCGTGCGGATCGCGTACGGCGGCCACCATGCGCCGGGTCATCGCGCGGGCCTCCATGCGCAGCTTGGAGTGCACGGACACGACCACGACGTCCAGGCGCTCCAGCAGCTCCGGCTCCTGGTCCAGGGAGCCGTCGTCGAGGATGTCGCACTCGATGCCGGTGAGCAGCCGGAACGGCGCCCAGGTGGTGTTCAGCTCCGCGACCACGTCCAGCTGGTGCCGCAGCCGCTCGGGGGACAGGCCCCGGGCCACGGTCAGACGGGGGGAGTGGTCGGTGAGGACGGCCCACTCGTGGCCGAGCGCCGCCGCGGCCCGGCCCATCTCCTCGATCGGGCTGCCGCCGTCCGACCAGTCCGAGTGCAGATGGCAGTCCCCGCGCAACAGCGCCCGCAGCGCCTGCCCGCCCCCGGTGAGCGGCTTGCCGGCCTCGCCCTCCAGCTTCTCCAGATAGCCCGGCACCCCGCCGGCCAGCGCCTCCCGGACCACCTGGGCCGTCTTCGGGCCGATGCCCTTGAGCGACTCCAGCGACCCGGCCTCCGACCGCTCGCGCACCTCGTCGGCGGAGAGCCCGGACAGCACGCGGGCCGCCGTACGGAAGGCACGCACGCGGTACGTCGGCGCCAGGGACCGCTCCAGCAGGAAGGCGATCCGGTCCAGGGCCGCGACGGGGTCCATGCCACCTCCTCCTCCGGAGACCTACCAGGGTTCCCCAGGGGGAGGGGTGGCGCACGTCGGCCGGTCCCGTGCGTCCGGCGTGACGGGCGCGCGGTTTGTCCGGTGGCGCGTCGGGTACTGCGATGCCTCGTCCGATCCGTACCGCTCTCGGACGCGTCCACGAGGAGGTCCTGCCATGTCCGCCCCCACCGCACCCCGTACCAAGGTGGCCGTGATCACCGGTGCCGACTCCGGCATCGGCAGGGCCACCGCCGTCCGGCTCGCCCGGGCGGGGATGGACGTCGGGATCACCTGGCACACCGATCTCCAGGGCGCGGAGGAGACCGCCGAGGAGGTGCGCGCGCACGGGCGGCGGGCCGCCGTGGCCCAGATGGACCTGACCCGGCTGCCGGTCGCCGCAGGCACGGTCGACGAGCTGTGCGACCGGCTCGGGCGCCTCGACGTCCTGGTCAACAACGCGGGTACGGGCACCATGACGCCCTTCCTCGACCTGGAGCTGGACACCGTCCGCGAGGTCCTCGACGTCGACCTCGTCGGCCCCTTCCTGTGCGGACAGCGCGCGGCCCGGCACATGATCCGGCAGGGCGACGGCGGCCGGATCGTCAACGTGACCTCCGTGCACGAGCACCAGCCGCGGGTCGGCGCGGCGCCGTACTGCGCGGCCAAGGGCGGACTCGGTCTGCTCACCCAGGTCATGGCCCTGGAGCTCGCCGAGCACGGCATCACCGTCAACGCGGTCGCGCCCGGAGAGATCGCCACGCCGATGACCGGCCAGGAGGACACCGACCCGCACACCGAGGACCGCCCCGGCGTCCCGCTCGGCCGCCCCGGCGACGCGCGTGAGGTGGCCGCCGTGATCGCCTTCCTCGCCGGCCCGGAGGCGTCGTACGTCACGGGCGCGTCCTGGAGCGTGGACGGCGGGATGCTGCGGATGGGACCGCAGGCGGGCTCGCATTTGGAGGACGACGAGTGGCGGCGGCCTTGAGAAGGGGCCGCCGGTGAGACTCCGCACCAGCTCCTGCGACCGCCCCGGACTCACCCGCGTCCGCTGCGGTCGCGGCTTCCGCTACCGGGACGAGTCGGGCGCCGCCGTCAAGGACCCAGAACAGCTCGCCCGCATCCGAGGGCTGGTCATCCCGCCCGCCTGGCGGGACGTGTGGATCTGCCCGTGGCCCAACGGGCACCTCCAGGCCGTCGGCACCGACGACGCCGGTCGCCGCCAGTACCTCTACCACGAGGAGTTCCGGGCCCGGCAGGAGCAGGCCAAGCACGAGCACGTGCGGGAGGTCGCCCGGGCCCTGCCCGCCCTGCGCGAGCAGGTCACCGCCGACCTCGCGGGCCGCGGCCTCAGCCGCACCCGCGTCACCGCCTGCGCGGTCCGCCTCCTCGACCTCGGGTTCTTCCGGATCGGCAGCGACCGGCACACCCGCTTCAGCGAGACCTACGGCCTGACCACGATGCTCAAGGAGCACGTCACCTGCGGTCGCGAGGAGCTGACCTTCGCCTTCCCGGCCAAGGGCGGCACCGAGATCGTCCGCGCGCTCGTCGACGACGGGGCCCTGACCGTCGTACGCGCGCTCAAGCGCCGCAGGCGGGGCGGGGAGCGGCTGCTCGTGTACTGGGAGCGGGGCGCCTGGCACGACCTGCACGGCGCGGACCTGAACGAGGCGCTGCGCCGGCTGTCCGGCACCGACATCACGGCCAAGGACTTCCGCACCTGGCACGCCACGGTCCTGGCCGCCGTCGCGCTCGCCGTCACCGCCGAGGAGGCCCGGGCCACCGCGGCGGCCCGGCACCGGCAGACGGTCCGTGCCGTCCGGGAGGTGAGCCACTACCTGGGCAACACCCCGGCGGTGTGCCGCGCCTCGTACATCGACCCGAAGGTCTTCGAACTGTTCGAGCGGGGCGAGACGATCGCCCCCGCGCTCACCCGGCTGGGCGAACACGGGGACTTCGGGCGTCCGGCCACGCAGGGGGCCGTGGAGGCGGCGGTCCTGGACCTGCTCGGCGGGTGAACCACGACTCTCCCTTCCGGGCGATGCGTTCTACGCTCGGTCCATGACCGAAATAGCGAGCCCGCACATCGCCAACCCGCGGATCATGGTGCTCGGGGTCCAGCCGACCACGCCGCCGTTCCGGATCGTGGAGATCGACGGTGAGGTGGTCGGCGAGGCCAGGACCGTCACCGACGTGCTGGAGGCAGCCGCCGCCTTCGGTATCACGGTCCACGACCTGGACGACCCGGACGTCATCCGCTGGGTGGGCGGCGACAAGTTCACCTGGACCCGGCACTGACCCCCACGGCGCTTACGCCTTCTTCGCGGGCTTGTGCACCGCCCGGCTCAGCCGCCGACCGAGCAGCAGGTAGCCGATCAGGGCGCCGCTCGTGTTGAGGATGACGTCGTCGATGTCGAAGGCGCGGCCCTCCACCAGGGCGCCCTGCGCGAACTCGACCAGCAGCATGACCACGGCCGTCAGCAGCAGGATCCTGAGGATCCCACGGGTCTTCGGGGCGATGACCGGGACCAGGATGCCGAACGGCACGCCCAGCAGGATGTTCCCGCCGATCTGCCGGATCGCGTCCCGCATCTCCGGCTGGTCCAGATAGAGCTTGAGCGAGGCGCCCGGATGCAGGTTGGTGTGCGTGAGGTCGACCGACGCGGGCGAGGGTTCCAGCGTCAGCCGGGCCAGGATGACGGCGAACGCCACCATGAAGGCGAACGCGAACACCATCGCCACGAACCGGACGACGAGCGAGAGCGGATTGCGCCGCGGGCGGACGGGCTTCGGCGCGCGCTCGCTCTTGGCGGTATCGGCGTCCGACGCCGCTCGCGAACGTGAGGGTGCCCAGGCCATGACGGTCCTCCACTCATCAACTTCCCTCTGTGGTAAGGCGATTACCCCTGAACGACCCGAGAATGCGTTCGCCTCGCAACCGCTCGCGGTTTCCCCTCGTGCGGTCGGGGCACTCCGGACCCACAACGGAGGTGGCACATGAACAGGCGTACGACCCTCCTGGCCACGGCCGAACTCCTTGCCTGGTGGACCGGGATCGCCGCCCTCTGGCTCGTGCTCGTCAGCACCGTGGACGTCCTGGAGGTATCGGTCGGTGCCGGTTGCGCCGCCGCGGGCGCGCTCGCCGCCCGGGCCGCCCGGCGGGCGGTGACCGGACGGTGAACGGCTGGACGCTCGCGGCGACCGTCACGCTCACCGGGGGAGTGGGCGCGACCGTCTGGGGCGTCGCCACCGGACCGCTGCGCCGCCGGGTGGTGGCGCAGAACCTGTGCACCGCGTTCGCCTGCCCCGCCCTCCTGCTGCTCTCCCAGGCCTACGGCCGTCCCTCGTACGTCGATCTCGCCCTGGTCCTCGCCCTGCTGGGCCCGGTCGGCACCCTGGTCTTCGCCCGCCTGCTCGCCGACGAACTGGCCGCCGACCCGCCCCGCGCCTGGGCACTGACCTACGCGGCCGCCGCCGTCGGCGCCGTGGTCGTCCCGGCGCTGTGCGTGGCCACCGGGCCGAGCCGCGCCATGGTCAAGCTCCTGGTCGTCGGCGCACTGCTGATCGGCGGGAACCTCGTCGCCTCCCGCGCCCTGTCCGGCGGCTTCCCCGGGATCCGCCGTGGCTGACGCGGTGATCGTCGTCGCGCTGCTGCTGGTCGCCGCCTCCGCGACCGCGGCGGTGGCCGTCCGCGACCCGGTCCGCCAGGCCCTCGTCCTGTCGGTGCTCGGCGTGGTCCTCGCGGTGCTGTTCACCGTGCTCCAGGCCCCCGACGTGGGCCTGTCCCAGCTCGCCGTGGGCTCCGCCCTCACCCCGCTGCTGCTCCTGCTCGCGGTCCACAAGGTCAAGCGGCGGGGACGCGATCCCGAGAAAGGGCCCCGCAGGTGAACCCGCGGGTGCGGCTGTGGCTCGTGCTGGTGGGCGGCGCCGGTCTGGCCGCCCTGTTCGCGGCCGCCTGCCTCGACCTCCCCCGCTTCGGCGGCGACCGCCACCCCTACGGCGACCGGGCCGTGCACACCTCGCTGGCCCGGCACACCGCCAACACCGTCTCCTCCGTCAACTTCGACCAGCGCGCCTTCGACACCCTCGGCGAGATGACCATCCTGTTCGCGGCCGTCCTCGGCTGCGTGGTCCTGCTCCGCCAGACCCGCGACGAGCGCCGCGAACGCCCCTGCCCCGAGGAGGTGGCACGGCCCGTTCGCCGCTACGCCCTCCTCGTCCTGCCCGTCGCCCTGCTCACCGGCCTCTACATCGTCGCCCACGGCCAGCTCAGCCCCGGCGGCGGCTTCCAGGGCGGGGTCGTCGCCGCGACCTCCCTGCACCTGCTCTACCTGGGCGCCGACTACCGCGCCCTGGAACGCGTCCGCCCGATCGGCCTGTTCGAGGCGGGCGACGCGATCGCCGCCTCCGCCTACCTGGTCACCGGCCTCGCGGGCCTCATCGGCGGTACGGCCTTCCTCGCGAACACCCTCCTGCCGTACGGCACCTTCAACACGCTGTCCTCCGGCGGCACCGTCCCGTTGCTGAACGCGGCCATCGGCATGGAGGTCGCCTGCGCGGTCGTCGTCCTGCTCGCCCGTTTCCTGGACCAGGCCGTCGAGATCGAGCCCTCCGGGGCCGAGAGCCACGAGAAGAGGTGAGAGCACCGTGATGGACGTCCTGCCCTACCTGGTCGCCGGCTGGGTCTTCCTGGCGGGCTGCTACGGCCTCGCCACCAGCCGCAACCTCATCCACGCCGTCGGCTGCCTTTCCGTGTGCCAGGCCGGAACCTACGTCCTGCTGCTGGCCGTCGGCTACCGCGACGGCGCCACCGCCCCCGTCTTCTCCGACATCGAGCCCGGCTCCCGCCCGGTCGTCGACCCGGTGGTGCAGGCGCTCGCCCTCACCGACGTCGTCGTCGGCGCCACCGTCACCGCCCTGCTCCTCGCCCTCGTCGTGCAGATCTCCAAACGGCACGGCACCGTCGACCCCGACGAACTCTCCGAGCTGCGCGGCTGATGAGCGACCTGCTGCCACTGCTCGTGGCCGTGCCCCTGCTCGGCGCCGCCCTGCTGATCGCCGGCGGGCGCCTGGTGCCCCGGGTCGTCGCCGAGACCGTGGGCTGCGCGGTCTGCGCCGCTACGGCCGCGCTCGCGCTGGTGCTCCTGCTGCACTCCTCGCCGCCCGCCGTGGAATGGGTCGGCGGCTGGACACCCGTGGACGGGGAGAGCGTCGGCATCGTCCTGGTCGGGGACGGCCCCGGCCTCGGCATGGCCGCGCTCGCCTCCCTGCTGACGCTGGCGGCCCTGGCGTACTCCTGGCACTACTTCGACGAACCGCCGAGCGGGCACGCCGGGTCCTTTCCCGCGCTCCTGCTGCTCTTCCAGGGCGGGATGTGCGGGTTCGCGGTCGCCGGGGACCTCTTCAACGCCTTCGTGTGGTTCGAGCTGATGAGCGTCGTGGCGTACGCGCTGACCGGCTACCGGGTCGAGGAGGCGCGGGCCGTGCAGGGCGCGCTGACCTTCGCCGTCGTCACCTCGCTCGGCGCCTACGCCCTGCTGATGGGGCTCGGGTTGCTGTACGCGCGGACCGGAGAGCTGGCCATGCGCCAGATCGGCCGGGGCCTCGACGCGCACGGCCGGCCCGACGCGCTCGTCCTCGCCGCCTTCGTCCTCGTCCTGACCGGTCTGCTGGTCAAGGCCGCCGCCGTGCCCTTCCACTTCTGGCTGCCGGACGCGCACGCCGTCGCCCCCACCCCGGTGTGCATGCTGCTCTCCGGCGTCATGGTCGAACTCGGCGCCTTCGGCGTCTGGCGCGTGTACAGCACCGTCTTCGCCGGGCCCGGCGGGATCCCGGCCCCGGAGTTCGAGCGGGCCCTCGTGGTGCTCGGTGCGCTGACCGCCGTGATCGGCGCGGTGATGTGCTGGTACCAACGGCACATCAAGCGGCTGCTCGCCTACTCGACCGTCGCCCACACCGGCCTCTTCCTCGTCGGCATCGGCGTGCTCAGGCCGGAGGCCGACGACGGGATCGCCCTGTACCTCCTCGGGCACGCCGGAGTGAAGGCCGCCCTGTTCGCCTGCACGGGCATCCTCCTCGACCGGTACGGCAGCGTCGACGAGCACGCCCTGCACGGCAGGGCGAGGGAGCTGAAGGGGGTCGCGGTGATGTTCGCCCTGGGCGGGCTGGGCCTCGCGGGCCTGCCGCCCTTCGGCACGGCACTCGGCAAGGCCGTCACCGAGGAGGCCGTGGGCGGCCCGCTCACCGTGCTGTACGTGCTGGTGAGCGCGGTGACCGCCGGAGCGGTTCTGCGCGTGGCCGCCCGGGTCTTCCTGGGCCTGGGCCCGCGGCCCGAGGCGGGGAAGGGGTACGAGACGACCGGCTCCGGCGAGCGGCCCGAGACCCGGCACCGGCTCGGCCGGATCCCGGACACCATGACGGTCGTACCCGCCGTCCTGCTCACCGCCGCCCTCGCGGCCGGCATGGCCCCCGGTTTCGCCGAGGTCGTCGCACGCTCCGTGAACGAGGCCGGATCCGCGGGACCGGCCACCGCCGTGCACTGGAGTGCGCCCGGTGTCCTGCTGGGCCTGCTCTCGACCCTGCTCGCCGGGTGCCTCGCCCTCCTCGCCGTCACCCGCCCGAAACTGCTCGCCGCGCCGGACTGGGCGACGCCCCTCAGGCGTCTCCAGTCCGGGCACGTCGGCGACTACGTGGCCTGGGTGCTGGTCGGCACGACCGTGCTCGGCGCGCTCACCCTGCCGGGCACGATCGGCGGCTGATCAGGTGCCGTAGGTGACGGTCACCTTCGTGAAGCCGAGGGAGCGCAGCAGCCCCTCCAGCATGTTCGTGGTGTTGGACTCCGCGCGCTTGGTCAGTTCGCTCTCCTTGGCCGCCTCGGTGATGTGCTTCACCGCGAGCTTCTGCACGGCCTGTTCGCCGTTGGGGTTGTCGGAGAAGAGGTCCCCGAGCCGGTCGAGGAGACCGCGGCTCTTGGAGACCGCGTAGGAGCGGTCGACGTCCAGGCTCGCCTTGCCGAGTTGGGCGTGCGGCAGGTGCAGGGTGGCGATCGTACGGTCGTCGTTGACCGTCACGTCGTTCTTGGCGACCTTGCCGAGGTCGACGTAGGCGTCGACGGTGCCCGCCCCGACGTACAGGGTGCGGGAGCCGCGGATCGCGTCGGGCAGGTACTTGGTGTCCTTCTCCAGGTCCACGACGACCTGGAAGTTGCCGGAGGCGGCGTCGTAACGGCTGATGTCCTGGATGGACTCCAGAAGTGCGGGACCCGAGCGGTCGTGGGTCTCCGTGCCGAACAGGTCCTTGAGGCCAGGGAGCACACTGAACCGGATCCCGGCGAAGAACACCACGAGCACCACCACGACGGCGGTGAGTATCTTCGCCCAGCCGGGCATGCGCCTGGACACGCGCCTGATGGGAGTCGTCATGCGACGGCCCTCCTTCCTACTGGACACGTTTGCCCCACGACGGCCGCCAAAAGCCTTGCCGAAACGTCTTGTTGACCGATTGCGACACTGACGGGAGCGCGCGTGGCGCACTAGCGTGGAGAACTCTGCGTACGGCCGTGTCTGGAGACCCGGATGAGCGCTGACAGTACGTCCCGGACCCTTCGCCCCATGCACCGCATCCCCCTCCCGGAGTCCGGACCGCCCCGGCTGACCGCCCTGGCCACCGGAACCCCGGTATGGCTCGTCACCCGCTACGCCGACGTGCGCCAGGTGCTGATGGACCCGCGGTTCGACCGGAAGTCCCTCAAGGCCCCGGACGCCCCGCCGCTCCTCGTCGTGCCGAATCTGCTCGACGCCCCCGAGGGGCTGCTCAACCAGGACGGCCCGCCCCACCAGTTGCTGCGCGGCACGGTCCAGCGGGCTTTCACCCCGCGCGCGATCGCCCGCTGGCGGCCCTGGACCGCGGCCGTGGTGGAGACCCTCCTCGACGACCTCGCCGCGCGGCCGCAACCCGCGGACATCGTCGAGTCGTTCACCCGGCGGCTGCCCGTCTCCGTGATCGCCCGGCTGATGGGCCTGGAGGACGCCGACTGGGAACGCATCCGGTACTGGGCCGACCACGCCCTCTCCGGCGGGGCGCACTCCGCCGAGGAAGTCGGCGCGGCCATGCGGGAGTTCGGGGTGTTCGCCTGGGAAGTGGTCGTCGAGCGGCGGAAGAACCCCGGGGACGATCTGGTCAGCGCGCTGGTCGCCGCGGGTGACGAACTCGGCATCGAGGAGGTGCGGTTGGTCACGTTGGTCCTCGGCCTGGTCGTCGCCGGACACGAGACGACCATGACGGCCCTCGGCAACATCGTCGTCCGGCTGCTGACCGACGCGGACGGGCGGGAGGTGTGGGCGCGGCTCGGGCAGAGCGAGGAGAGCGCGTCCATCGCCGTCGAACAGTTGCTGCGGACCGTGCCGTTGAGTGAGGGGCGGGTGCTGCCGGGGCTGATCCGGCGGGCGGTCGAGGACGTGGAGGTCGGCGGGGTGACGATTCCGGCGGGGGCGGTGGTCG
The DNA here is from genome assembly GCF_040643855.1 of Streptomyces sp. NPDC047072. Classification (NCBI taxonomy): domain Bacteria; kingdom Bacillati; phylum Actinomycetota; class Actinomycetes; order Kitasatosporales; family Streptomycetaceae; genus Streptomyces; species Streptomyces sp. NPDC047072. The sequence goes on from NZ_JBEYVC010000006.1 coordinate 106,318, forward strand.
CCGTGCAGACCAACGCGGCCAACCGCGACCCCGAGGTCTTCCCGCCCTCCGGCACCGACCTGTTCGCCCCCCTGCCGACCCCGAGCGTGGTCTTCGGAGCGGGCCCCCACCACTGCCTGGGCGCGTGGCTGGCCCGCCTGGAACTGGGGTTGGCCCTGCACCGCCTGGCGGCCCGATTCCCTGGCCTGCGCGCCGAGTTCACACCGGAGGGGATCGAGTGGCGGGAGGGGCAGATGACACGGGGGCCGCGGAGGCTGCCGGTGTCGTGGTGAGGTCTCGGCGCGCGAGCCTTTAGAGTTGAACGCGTTCAAATCCTGGACGCGAGGAGGGTGCGGTGGGGGCGGGCGTCGTCCTGGTGCTGTTCTTGATCTACGGCCCCTTCGCGGCGCTGTTCAGCGTCCTGGTCGGTTCGCGGTCGTCCGGGCGGGCGGGCTGGCTGACCGCGACCGCCCTGGTCCTCCTGCCGCTCGCCCTGCTGATCGGCTTCATGGCGCCTTGAGTTCGCGGTCACCCGAGGGCTTGGACCACCACATCCCCTCGCCGTGCGTGAGCCCCGGCAGCCGTAGCTCGATCTCCCGTACCCGGCGGGCCGGGAGTTCTCCGGAGATCAGCCATGATGTGGTGCCGCCTGTGGTGCTGCCGAACTCGGCTCCCGCGGCGGCGAGTTGGGATGTCACCGGTGCCAGGGCGTCCAGCGGGACCTCCGCCTCGAACGTGTGGCACGGTTCGTACAGGCGCGTGCCCGCCCGTTCCAGGGCCCGGCGCAGGACGAGCGGCGTGAGGTCGCGGAAGTCGGACGCCTTGCTGAGCGGGCCCACGAAACCGGAGCGGATCAGGGTGACGCGGTAGTCCGTGACGGGCGCTCCGGTCAGACCGGAGCGCATGGTCACGTGGACCGTCTCCTCGATCGCCTGGTGGAACGCCCGGGGCAGCGCGCCGAGTTCGGTCTCGTAGGCGAACACCCCGCCGGAGCCGCGCGGTCCCGGCTCGACCCGGAGCCCGATCGTCGCCCAGTACCGGGTGCCGAGCAGCCAGGGCAGCTCCTCGCAGGATTCGCCGACGCCACGCGGCCGTTCCAGGAACCGCACCCGGCCGGGCTCGAAGTCCGCCTCGACGCCGAAGTCCTGGGCGAGGGTCGCCGCGAGCACCTCCATCTGGACCTCGCCGTACAGGAGCAGCGAGGTGGCACCCCCGGCCGAGGGGCGGGCATGGATCAGGGGGTCCTGGTCGGCCAGGGCCAGCAGCGCCTCGCGGAGCCGTGCGGCCTGCTCGGGGTGACGGGCGGTGACCAGGGTCTCCAGGGTCGGGGGCGCGAACTGCGGCACGCGCTCGCCGAGTTCACCGAGCCGGTCGCCCACGCGCAGGCCCGTGGAGAACACCAGCCCGGCGATGTTCCCCGCCGTCAGCGCACCGGTGACACCGAGACGGGTGACCCGTCCGGACACCCGGGCCGTCGTGCCGTCGGCCTCGCGGCGCAGGAACGTCAGTCGCTGACGCTCCGTCACCTCACCGCCGTAGAGCCGGAGATACGCGATGCGCTCACCGCCGGGTCCGGTCCGGACGGCGAACACCGTGCCCCGCGGGGTGCCCGGTGTCGTGGGGGTCGGCGGGATCAGGCGGGTGATGCCCTCGACCAGTTCGGGGATGCCCTGTCCGTCGAGGGCCGAGCCGAAGAACACCGGGTGGAAGGAGCCGTCGGCCGTGCGGGCGGCGAGGGCGGACCGGAGGCCGTCCGGGGTCGGCGCGGGGCCGTCCACGACGGCGGCCAGGACGTCGGCGTCCACCTCGGCGAGGGCTTCGGCGACCGTCGGGCCGTAGGGCACGGACGTCACCCGGGCGTCCGGCGTGCCGATGTCCGTCACCTCCGTCAGCGGAGCGACGTACGGCGTCAGTCTGCGCCGGATGTCGGCGAGCAGGCCCTCGGAGCGGGCGCCCGCGCGGTCGACCTTGTTGACGAAGACCAGCGTCGGCAGCCGGAGCCCGCGCAGGGTGCGCATCAGGACACGGGTCTGCGCCTGGACGCCCTCGACGGCGGACAGCAGGAGGACCGCGCCGTCCAGGACCTCCAGGGCGCGCTCGACCTCGGCGATGAAGTCGGAGTGCCCTGGGGTGTCGATGAGGTTGATCCGGGTGTCGCCGACGGTGAAGGAGGCGACCGCGGAGCGGACGGTGATGCCGCGCTGCCGCTCGATCGCGCCGTCGTCCGTACGGGTGTCGCCGGCGTCGACGCTGCCGAGCCGGTCGATCGCGCCGTGGTCGAAGAGCAGCCGCTCGGTGAGGCTGGTCTTACCCGCGTCGATGTGGGCCAGAATGCCGATGTTCAGGGTGTGCATGCGGAGTCGAGTCCTCGGGAACCGTGGGCCGGAAGGGGCACTGGGTCGTGTCGAGGAGTCGGCGCATGCGAGGGGTCCTGACGTGAGGCGATACGGACGCGGCCATGATGACGCCCGCTCACCGGGACCCTCAACCGGATTTCGACGGCCAGTAGCATGACCCCGGCAGCCCGAGATGATCATCCGAGGAGCAGGTCCGTGCGAGACATCGCCGTGTTCAGCGGTAGTGCCCACCCCGAGCTGGCGGCGGAGGTCTGCGCGCATCTCGGTGTGCCGCTCAGCCCCACCCGGGTCAGCCGGTTCGCCAACGACTGCCTGGAGGTGCAGCTCCAGGCCAACTGCCGGGAGCGGGACGTCTTCCTCGTCCAGCCCCTCGTCAGACCCGTGCAGGAGCACCTGGTCGAACTGCTGCTGATGTGCGACGCGGCCCGCGGTGCCTCGGCCCGCCGGATCACCGTCGTCATGCCGCACTACTCCTACGCGCGCTCCGACAAGAAGGACGCGCCCCGGATCTCCCTGGGCGGCCGGCTGGTCGCCGACCTCATGGTGTCCGCGGGCGCCAGCCGCGTCCTCGCCATGACGCTGCACTCCCCGCAGGTGCACGGCTTCTTCTCGGTGCCCGTCGACCATCTGCACGCGCTGCGTGAACTGGCCGCGCACTTCCGGCAGTACGACCTGACCCGCACCACCGTCGTCTCCCCGGACCTCGGCAACGCCAAGGAGGCGGCCGCCTTCGCCCGGCTGATCGGCGCCCAGGTGGCCGCCGGCGCCAAACAGCGGTTCGCCGACGACCGGGTGAGCATCAGCGACGTCATCGGCGAGATCACGGACCGGGACGTCATCGTGCTGGACGACGAGATCGCCAAGGGCAGCACCGTGCTGGAACTCCTCGGCAAGCTAAGGGAGTTGGGCCCACGCTCCATCCGAGTCGCCTGTACGCACGGGCTGTTCGCCGACGGTGCCCTCAAACGGATCGGCGAGCAGCCCGACGTCCTGGAGATCGTCTGCACCAACACCGTGCCGGTCCCCGAGGAGGAGCGCACCGACAAGCTGCGGATCCTCTCCATCGCCCCGGCCCTCGCCGAGGCCGTACGGCGCATTCACAACGGTGAGTCCGTCAGCGCCCTGTTCGACGCGCCACGAAACGAATAGACAGGAGTCTCAGGCAAGGCGACCCCGGCATCATCCAGGTGACCAGGAGGCCCCGCAGTGGCGAAGGCGAAGTTCGAGCGGACCAAGCCGCACGTGAACATCGGCACCATCGGTCACATCGACCACGGCAAGACCACCCTCACGGCGGCCATCACGAAGGTGCTGCACGACCGGTTCCCCGACCTCAACCCGTACACGCCGTTCGACCAGATCGACAAGGCGCCCGAGGAGCGGCAGCGCGGGATCACGATCTCGATCGCCCATGTCGAGTACCAGACCGAACGACGGCACTACGCGCACGTCGACTGTCCCGGACACGCGGACTACATCAAGAACATGATCACGGGCGCGGCCCAGATGGACGGCGCGATCCTGGTCGTCGCGGCCACCGACGGGCCGATGCCGCAGACCAAGGAACACGTGCTGCTGGCCCGGCAGGTGGGCGTGCCCTACATCGTCGTCGCCCTCAACAAGACCGACATGGTCGACGACGAGGAGATCCTCGAACTCGTGGAGCTCGAGGTGCGCGAGCTGCTGAACGAGTACGAGTTCCCCGGCGACGAGGTCCCGGTCGTCAAGGTCTCGGCGCTCCGGGCCCTGGAGGGCGACCCGGAGTGGGCGCGCTCGGTCCTCGACCTGCTGGACGCCGTCGACACGGCGGTCCCGGAACCGCAGCGTGACGTGGACAAGCCGTTCCTGATGCCGATCGAGGACGTCTTCACCATCACCGGACGCGGCACCGTCGTCACCGGCCGGATCGAGCGCGGCACGCTGAAGGTCAACAGCGAGGTCGACATCATCGGGATCCACGCCCAGAAGACGAAGTCGACCGTCACCGGCATCGAGATGTTCCGCAAGCTCCTCGACGAGGGCCGCGCGGGCGAGAACGTCGGTCTGCTGCTGCGCGGGATCAAGCGTGAGGAGGTCGAGCGCGGCCAGGTCGTCATCAGGCCCGGATCGGTCACCCCGCACACGCGGTTCGAGGCCCGCGCCTACATCCTCTCCAAGGACGAGGGCGGCCGGCACACGCCGTTCTTCCAGAACTACCGCCCGCAGTTCTACTTCCGCACCACGGACGTCACGGGCGTGGTCACCCTGCCCAAGGGGACCGAGATGGTCATGCCGGGCGACAACACCACCATGCACGTCGAGCTGATCCAGCCCATCGCCATGGAGGAGGGGCTGAAGTTCGCCATCCGCGAGGGCGGGCGGACGGTCGGCGCGGGTCAGGTCACGAAGATCGTGAAGTAGTCCCCGTCATCGCACGGAGAACTCCGTCATAAGGTGCCGGACGTGGCCTCGGGCTGGCCCAGGGCCGCGTCCAGCGACGGCTGCGGGGGCAGCAGTTTGGCCAGACCCGTCACCCTCATGATCCGCAGCGTGAGCGGGTGCGTGCAGACCAGCAGCAGCCGGCCGTCGCGGTCCTGCACCCGGGAGCGCGCGCGGAAGAGCAGCCGCAGCCCGGAGCAGTCGAAGAACTCCACGGCGCTGAGGTCGATCACCAGCCGGACGTCGGGGCGGCCGGTCACCCGGTCCAGATACGGAAGGATCTCCACGGCCGCGGCGATGTCGATCTCCCCGCGGAACTCCAGGACCGTGTGACCGCGGTCCCGGTGGACACGCAGATGCCGGGACAGCGGCGCAGGCTCCTGCTCCACGACGACATCGCCTCCAACCGGCTCCTCGGACAGCAGGGATGCAGGTCACCGGGGGCCGGGGTGACGACGTCCTGCGAGCGTAGACGCGTCACGTGCCCCTGAGTGCGTGCAAATCCCTTCCCCGCCCTGCAAGTTACCCTCGATGGAGTGAATTTGAGCATGTTCGATTGACATATGTCTTCGAATTGCGGCCGCTGGATCGCGCCCGATTCACGCGGGGCTCGCGCCCGGCTCACGACAGGGCGTGCCACGCCTTCGTGAGGGCCTGCCGCAGCTGCTCGGCCTGGTGTGCGGTGAGGTCCCGCACCATCCGCTCCTCCAGCTCCCGCACCGGGCCCTCGTACCGGGCCAGCAGCTCCCGGGCCGCCTCGGTGAGCAGGATCTGCAGTTCGCGGCGATTGGCCGGATTGCGTTCCCGGCGCACCAGTCCACGGGTCTCCAGTGAGCGCACGAGATCGGCGATCGACTGGGCGGTGACGAACGAGTCCCGGGCCAGCTGGGCGGCGGACAGCCCGTCGTGTCGCTGCAGGACGGTCAGTGCCGTGTACTGGAGAGCGGTGATCCCGGACGGTCTGACCAGCTCGTCCAGGTGTGAGCGGACGACGAGCTCCACCTGTTTGACCATGTAGAGGAGCGACGGAGGTGCCTTGGTCACCTGAGAGTCGAGCATGAACCGAGACTAGAGCATTGACAGGAAACCTGTCTGTAAAGAGACTGCGAACCAACAGGAATCCTGTTGGTTGAAATCTTGGCGACGGAGCTGAGGAGCGGTGATGACCACCATCGAGATCGAACCCGGCCGACTGTTCATAGGCGGCAGGTGGCGCGAGGCCGCCGACGGAGCGCGCACCGAGGTGGTCGACCCGTCCCGGGGCGCGGTCGTCACCACCGTCGCGGAGGCGGGCGCCGCCGACGTGGACGCGGCCGTACGGGCCGCCCGGGAGGCCTTCGACGACGGCGCCTGGTCGGGCCTGAGCGGCCGCGAGCGGGGCCGGATCCTGCACCGGATCGCCCAGCTCATCCGCGAGAACGCCGACGGCATCGCCTGGTTGGAGAGCCTCGACGTCGGCAAGCCCATCTCGCTGTGCCAGGCGGTCGACGTGACCAACGCGGCCAACGACTACGAGCACTTCGGCTCCCTCGCCTACGCGCTCGACGGCGCGGTGCGCGACACCCCGATGAACGCCCTCGCCTACACCCGGCGCGAGCCGATCGGCGTGGTCGCCGCGATCACCCCCTTCAACTTCCCGCTGATCCTGGCCGGTTCGAAGATCGGCCCCGCGCTGGCCGCCGGCAACACGGTGGTCCACAAGCCCGCCGACGAGACCCCGCTCAGCGCCCTCTACATGGCCCGCCTCTTCCAGCAGGCCGGTGTGCCGGACGGCGTCGTCAACGTCGTCACCGGCGCGGGCCCGGTCGCCGGCGAGGCACTGCTGCGCCACCGGGGCGTCGACAAGGTCGCCTTCACCGGCTCCACCGCCATCGGCCGCCATGTGGCGAGCACCGCCGGTGAGTCCCTCAAGCCCGTCACGATGGAACTCGGCGGCAACGCGGCCAACATCGTCTTCGAGGACGCCGACCTGGAGAAGGCCGTCGGCGCGATCATCAAGGCGTTCGTCTTCAACACCGGGCAGTTCTGCATGGGCGGCCCGCGCCTGCTCGTGGCCCGCCCCGTCCACAACACCCTCCTCGGCATCCTCGCCGACGCCGTGCCCGGCGTCCCGGTCGGCGACCCGCGCGACCCCGGCACCGTCGTCGGCCCGATGGCGGGGGAGAAGCACCTGAAGAAGGTCGAGGAGTACGTCGACCTGGCCCGCAAGGAGGGCGGCCGCATCGTCTGCGGCGGCGAGCGGCTCGACCTGGACGGCGGCTTCTACTACAAGCCCACCGTGATCGCCGACCTGTCCAACGACTCCCGGGTCGTGCAGGAGGAGATCTTCGGCCCCGTCCTGACCGTGCAGCCCTTCGACTCCGAGGACGAGGCGATCGAACTCGCCAACTCCACGCCGTACGGCCTCGCTTCGGGCGTCCAGACGACCAACCTGGCCCGAGCCCACCGCATCGCCGACCGGCTCCAGGCGGGCATCGTCTGGGTCAACGACTGGGCGATGCTCGACCCGAACGTGCCCTTCGGCGGGGTCAAGGACTCCGGGTTCGGGCGGGAGTACGGGCCCGAGGCGCTCGCCGCCTACACCAAGGTCAAGTCCGTCGTCGTCTCGCTCGACTGAGTCCTCCTCAACACGTTCAGGAACCAAGGGAGTTCGTACGATGTCCATCCCCACCCGCGCCGCTGTCGTCGAGTCCGGCGGCGCACCCTTCACCCTCGCCGAGGTCCAGCTCGACGACCCCGCGCCGCACGAGGCGGTGGTGCGCATGGTCGCCACCGGCCTGTGCCACACCGACCTCGGCGTGGCGAGCGGCGGACTGCCCTTCCCGCTGCCCGGAGTCCTCGGCCATGAGGGTGCGGGTGTCGTCGAGGCCGTCGGATCCGCCGTCACGTCCGTCGCCCCCGGCGACCACGTGGTGCTGTCCTTCACCTCCTGCGGGGCCTGCGGCAACTGCGACGGCGGCCACCCCGCCTACTGCGCGACCTGGCTGCCGCTGAACCTCCTCGGCGGCCGCCGGGCCGACGGCTCCAGCACGATCAGCCGGGACGGCGAGCCGCTCGGCGGGCACTTCTTCGGCCAGTCCTCCTTCGCCGAGCGGGCGTTGGTCGACGAGCGCAGTCTCGTCAAGGTCGACCCGGAGATCCCGCTGGAGTCGATCGCCCCGCTCGGCTGCGGTGTCCAGACGGGAGTGGGCGCCGTCTGGAACGTCCTGAAGCCGGGCACCGGCGCGACGGTCGTCGTCCTCGGCGCCGGAGCGGTGGGCCTGTCCGCGGTCATGGCCGCCGCCCTCACCCCCGCCACGACGATCGTCGCCGTCGACCGGGTCAGTGAACGTCTGTCCCTCGCCCGGGAGTTGGGCGCCACCCACACCGTCCACGCGGGCGAGGAGGACCTCGGCGAGGCGCTGGGCCGGATCACCGGGGGCCGGGGCGCCGACGGGATCGTGGAGACCACCGGCAACGTCGGCGTGCTGCGCGGCGGGGTCGACGCGCTCGCCGCCCGCGGCACCCTGGTCGTCGTCGGCGCCCCGCCGTTCGGCACCGAGGTCGCCCTCGACGTCAACGGCCTGCTCGGCGGCAAGCGGATCGTCGGCCTGACCCTCGGCGACGCCGAGACGCAGAGCTTCATCCCCGCCCTGGTCCGCCTGGTGAAGGAGGGGCGCCTCCCACTGCACCGCCTGATCAGCACCTATCCGTTCGCGGACATCGACCAGGCGGTGCGGGACATGGGCGCGGGCAAGGCGATCAAGCCCGTACTGACCTTCTAGTCGACGGTCAGGACCAGCTTCCCCGTGGTCCGGCCGGTGTCGCCGAGCGCGTGTGCCTCGGCGGCACCGGCCAGCGGGAAGGTCCCCGCGATCGTCGCCCGCAGCTTCCCCTGCTCGACGAGGTCCGCGATCGCGTTCATGTCCGCCCGGTCCGCGTCCACGAGCATGCGCACACCCCGTACCCCGAGCCGTTCCGCCTCCGCGTCGAACTCGGCCGACCCCACCGGCAGGATCGACACCACGACCCCGCCCGGCCGCAGCACCCGCAGCGACCGCACGGACGTCTCGCCGCCGAGGGTGTCCAGGACGACGTCGACGTCCTTGACCGCCTCGGTGAAGTCGGTCTCCCGGTAGTCGATCACCTCGTCCACGCCCAGCCCGCGCAGGAACTCGTGCTTGCCCGCGCTCGCCGTACCGATGACGTACGCGCCCCGCGCCTTGGCGATCTGCACGGCCACATGCCCGACCCCGCCTGCCGCCGCGTGGACCAACACCCGCTGCCCCGGCCGCAGTTCGGCGTGCTCGACCAGGGCCTGCCACGCGGTCAGGGACACCAGCGGCAGCGCGCCCGCCTCCGTGTGGTCGATCGAGGCCGGCTTGCGGGTGAGCGCACGGACCGGCGCGAGGACGTACTCCGCGTGCGAGCCATGGCCGTAGGGGTACGGCAGCATGCCGAAGACCTCGTCGCCGGGTGCGAAGGCGGCGACGCCGACGCCGACCGACTCCACCACGCCGGAGACGTCCCACCCCAGGACGAAGGGCGGCTGCCCGAGGAAGACGCCGAGGGCGCGGTGCTTCCAGTCCGTGGGGTTGAGGCCGGCGGCGCGCACCCGCACCAGCACCTGGTTCGGGCCCGGTGCCGGGCGCTCCACCTCGATCATCTTGAGGACCTCGGGACCGCCGAGGACGTCCTGACTGACGGCGCGCATCGTGTTCACAGTGCTCATGGTCATCCAGCCTGCCGGGGGACGCCCGCGCGGAAAATGGCAGGATGGTCAATGTTCGATAGGATCGTGCCATGGTGCGCGTGCGACGAGTGGCGGTGTTGGCGCTGAACGGCGTCTATCCCTTCGAGCTGGGTATCCCGGCCCGGATCCTGAATGCCGCGGACGGCCGCTACGAGGTGCTGACCTGCAGTGTCGACGGCCGTCCGGTGCACACCAACGCGGACTTCACCGTCGGCGTCGAGCACGGCCCCGAGATCCTCGCCCACGCCGACACGGTGGTGATCCCGGCCGTCGACCCGGCCCAGGTCGGCGGGGACCTGCCGGACGCCGTCCGCTCCGCCCTGGCGCTCATTCCTGCCGACGCACGCATTGTCTCCATCTGCACCGGCGCCTTCGTGCTCGCGGCGGCGGGGCTGCTGGACGGCCGCCGGGCGACCACGCACTGGGCACTCGCCGACCGGTTCCGGCGCACGTTCCCCCAGGTGGACCTCGACCCGGACGTCCTCTTCGTCGAGGACGGCCGGATCCTCACCTCGGCCGGGGCCGCGTCCGGCGTCGACGCGTGCCTGCACCTCGTCCGCACCGACCACGGCGGGGAACTCGCCAACTGGGTGGCCCGCTGCTGCGTCGTCCCGCCCTTCCGGGACGGGGGACAGGCCCAGTACATCGCGCAGCCGGTGCCGGAGCAGGGCGCCGCGAGCACGGCCGCCACCCGGCACTGGGCCCTGGAACGCCTCGACGAACCCCTCACCCTGGCCGATCTCGCCGCCCACGCCCGGATGAGCCTGCGCACCTTCGCCCGCCGCTTCAACGACGAGGTCGGCCTCAGCCCCGGCCGCTGGCTGATCCAGCAGCGCGTGTCCCGGGCCCGGCACCTCCTGGAGGCCAGCGACCTGTCGGTCGACCAGATCGCGGGCTGGGTCGGCTTCGCCACGGGCGCGTCCCTGCGCCAGCATCTGCACGCCGCGATCGGGGTGTCGCCGCAGGCGTACCGCAGGACGTTCCAGGCCGCGTCGCGCTGAACGTTTCCGCACCCCGCGGCGTCGAAGGATCATGAACGCACGTGGTGAACGCAGAAGACTGTCCCTGACGCTGATGGCGCTCGCGCTGGCGGTGGGATGCGGCAACGGCAGCGGACAGGAGCTGGTGATCGACGGGACGGTCCCGTCCAAGCCGTACGACGGTCCGCTGAACGTCCCCACGAAGGAACTGGACGGGCACTCCCCGCGGGTCCTGCGCCTCGCGTCCGGTGCGGCCGGCCGGGCCCTGGAGTGCCGCGGGGAGATCTACCAGGGCAACGGCCCCGAGGGCTGGAGCGAGGACGACGCAGGGGACACCCCGGAGGAGGGGCTGAGGCTCCACCTCGACCTGTTCGACTCGCGCGCGCCGGGCTCCGGCTATCGCGTGGAGCGCAGGGAGGCGTCCCGTGTCCTGTACTCCTACGACGTGGACGGCCGGACCAAGGTGGCGGTCGTGGTGGCCAAGGACCAGGAGGGCAGGCCCGGTTGGGGCCCGGAGACCAGCGCCTCCTGTGACCCCGCCGAACTCCCGGCGAGCTACACGGAATCCCACGGCTACGAGATCTGGACCGACCGCGCCGGTGGCCGGGTGCCGACGTCCGAGGTCGGCAGCTTCGCCGGGGACGACCATTGCGGCTGGCGGCGGGTGCACTTCCTCGACCTGGGCGACCTGTACGCCCGCGACCCCGAGGGTGTGGTCACCACCGCCTACGAGGAGGACGTCCGCATGCCGGCCGGGGCGCGGGACACCGGATACCGGTACGAGGACTGGGAGTTGTGGCTGACCGACGACCGGCGGACCGCGTACGTCCGCACCTCCGACGGCGTCGAGGCCTGGCCGCGGCTGAAGGAACACGTGGCCTGCATGTGAGGCCCGTTCAACGGCTCGCGTGCAGGGCGACCAGCAACTGCCAGACCTGGTCGGCGATGTCGGCGGGGGAGGCGTCGAGCAGGCCGTGCAGCCAGTCGGCCAGCACACCGGCGAAGGTCGCGGCCACCGCGGACGCGACGAGGGGGGCGTCCGCCGCGCCCGCGAGTTCGCGCTCGCGCAGGCTGTAGGCCCTGAGGTCCCGGTGCAGGACCCTGCCGAGCGGGCCGCCGCCGCCCGGCGCGAGCAGGGCGCGGTACAGCGCGGAGTGCGGGGTCAGCGAGGCGAAGAACTCCGCGAGGGCGGGCGGTGCGTGCACCGGATCGGGCCGTCCTCGCCAGGCGTGCAGGGCCTCGACCCCCTCGCGTACGACATCGGCGCAGGCGTCGACGGCCAGTGCCTCCAGGCCGTCGTAGTGGACGTAGAACGTGGCCCGGCCGACCCCGGCGCGGCGCACCAGGGCGGCCACGCCGACCTCCTCCAGCGGCCGCTGCGCGCACTCCGCGAGAAGGGCCTCGCGCAGGCGTGCGCGGGTGCGGGCGGCGCGGGGATCCTGCGGGGCGGTCACTGGGCGACGAGCACGGCCGCCAACGCGAGGGCGCCGGGCAGGGCCTGGGCGAAGAGGATGCGGACATTGGCGGTGACGGCGCCGTACACACCGGCGACGAGCACGCACACCAGGAAGAACACCTGGGCCCGGAACCCGGTCGGATCCCCGGCGACCAGCCCCCACACCAGCCCGGCCGCGAGGAACCCGTTGTAGAGCCCCTGGTTGGCGGCCATGGCCGCGGTCGCCTTCGCCATCTCCCGATCGAACCCGTGAAACGACATCCCCGGCTTCTTCTGCCACAGGAACATCTCCATCACCAGGATGTACACATGCTCCACAGCCACCAGCCCGACCAGCACGTTCGCCAGGATCCCCATCAGCCTCTTCCTCTACTTCTCGGACAGGCGTCCACTATAGCTGGACAACTGTCCAAGAAGTCCACTGTCAGTCCCTGCGGCTACCGTGCGCACCATGACCGATCACGACATCACCGTGCGGACCCGGCGCGGACCGTGCTGGTCGCGGTGCGGGGTGCCGAGGTGGTGGGGCATCTGGCGGGTTCCCTGACCGAGCCGACGGCGATTCGGCCGGTCAGGGCGGCGACGCTGGTGGGGTTGTACGTTCGGCCCGAGCACCGGGGAGCCCGGGCCGGGGCGCGGCTCGTGGAGGCGTTCCTGGAGTGGGCGCCGCCTACTCGGCCAATGTCGACGCGATCCGGTTCTACGAGCGGCAGGGGTTCGTTTCTCAGGCCGTAACGCTGCGGTGCACCTCCGCTCCCTCCACATAGGTGAGGTCCACCCTCGTCCGGGCGATCTCTTCCGGCGGTGCGTCGAACGGGTCGCGGTCCAGGACCACCAGGTCGGCCAGGGTGCCTACGCGGATCTCGCCCGTGTCGTCCAAGTGGTTCGCGTAGGCCGAGCCCGCTGTGTAGGCCGTCAACGCCTCGGTGAGAGTCAGGCGTTCGGCGGGGAGGAACACTCGGGGGATGGCCGTGTCGGGGGACACGCGGTTGACCGCCACGTGGATGCCCTCCAGGGGGTTCGGGCTGCTCACCGGCCAGTCGGAGCCTGCCGCCAGGCGCGCCCCTGAACGCAGCAACGCGCCGAACGGGTATTGCCAGGCCGCTCGTTCCGTCCCGAGGAAGGGGATCGTCAGCTCGTCCATCTGCGGCTCGTGCGCGGCCCACAGTGGCTGGATGTTCGCCGTCGCCCCGAGCGCGGCGAACCGCGGTACGTCGGACGGGTGGACGACCTGGAGGTGGGCCAAGTGCGGCCGGGTGTCCCGGAATCCGTTCGCGTCGCGGGCCGCCTCGACCGCGTCCAGCGCGTCCCGCACCGCCCGGTCCCCGAGCGCGTGGAAGTGGCACTGGAAACCCAGCGCGTCCAACTCGGTGACATAGGAGGGCAGTTTGGCCGCGTCGATGAAACTCGTCCCCCGATTCGCCGTCGCGCAGCCGCACTTGTCCAGATAGGGGTCCAGCAGCGCCGCCGTCCCCGTCTCCGCCACCCCGTCCAGCATCAGCTTGACGCTGCCCGCCCGGAACCGCCCATGACCGAACGCGGCCCGCCGCTCGACGAGTTCGGGAATCTGCTCGGCCCCCCGCTCACGGTCCCACCACAGCGCCCCGACCACCCGCGCCGTCAGCGACCCCTCCCGTGCGGCCGTCAGATACGCCTGCGCCGGGTCGTCCATGCCGAGGAAGTCCCCGACCAGCGCGTCCTGCCAGGCCGTGATCCCGAGCGCGTGCAGATGACGTTGGGCGTGCAGCAGCGCCGCCAGCCGGTCCGCCGGCGTGGCCGGGGGCGTGAGGCGCCCGACCAACTGCATCGCCCCCTCCTGGAGCGTGCCGCTCGGCTCCCCGCCCGCGTCCCGCTCGATCCGTCCGTCGGCCGGGTCCACCGTGTCCCGGGTGATCCCGGCCAGCTCCAGCGCACGGCTGTTGACCCACGCGCCGTGATGGTCCCGGTTGGGCAGATAGACCGGCCGGTCCGGCACCACCGCGTCCAGCAGGTCCTTCGTCGGCGTACCCCCCTCGAAGGCCTCCATCGACCACCCGCCCCCGGTGATCCACTCCCGCTCCGGATGCGCGTCGGCATAGGCGCGGACGGCGGCGACCGTCTCGGCGGCCGTCCTGGTCCCGGTCAGATCGCACTGGGTCAGTTCCAGCCCGGCCGGCACCGGATGCACATGCGCGTCCTGGAACCCCGGCAGCAGCAACCGCCCGGCGAGGTCGACCCGTTCGGTCCGCGGTCCGACGAGTTCCCCGAGGTCGTGTCCTACGGCGACGATCCGGCCGCCCGTGACGGCCACGGCGGTCGCCGTGCGGCCCCCGGGGGTGAGGACGGGGCCGCCGGTGAAGAGCAGATCTGCGTGCATGGTCCTTTTCCCGGAGGTCAGTTGGGGGTGGTGGCGAGCAGCCGCGGGGCGTCCGCGTCGGTGCCCTCGCCGGTGCGGAAGTACGGCGACCTGCGGACCCACTTGGCGTACGCGGCGGCCACGAAGCCGGACGCGATCATCGCCAGGGGAGTGGACAGCAGGAACCAGCCGTTGTCCGCGCTCACTTCGAAGTGGTCGGCGGAGTGGTAGAAGGACCAGCCGAGATAGCCGCCCAGGCTCAGCAGCGCGCAGGCGCTCAGCGCGGGCAGCACCACGGCCCGTACACCCTGCCACCAGTCCTCCCGCAGCAGCGAGCGGAAGCGCACAGCGGCCGCGAGCGCGGTGAGCGCGTAGGACAGGGAGACCACGATGCCCACCGCGCTCACCGTCGCCATGATCATGTCCGCGAGCCGCGGGATGACCAGCGCGAGCGCCGCTACCGCCGTGGCCAGCGCGCCGATCAGCAGGGTGCCGGCGGCCGGGGTGCCGTAGCGGGAGCTGACCCTGGACCAGACGGGCCCGAGCGTACGGTCCCGGCTCATCGCGAACATCCCGCGGGCCGTCGGGATCACCCCGGCCTGGAGCGAGGCGACCGCCGAGAACATCAGGGCCACCAGCGGCAGCGCGGCGAGCGGCTGGGCGGCGAGCCGGTCGCCGAAGAAGGCCAGCCCCTCGGCGCCGTGCCCCGCCAACTCCTTCTCGGTGAGCACCCGTTGGAAGGCGAGCGAGCCCAGCAGGAACAGCCCGAGCATCGTGACCAGGGTGGTGATCCCGGCCCGGGAGGCATCCCGCGGGTCGCGCACCTCCTCGTTGACGCTGAACGCCGCCTCGAAGCCCCAGTAGCAGAACACCGAGAGGAGCAGGCCCTGCGCGAGCGCCGACGCCGAGGGGATCGCGAACGGGTCGAACCAGCTCCAGCTGAAGGCGTGCGGGCCGGTCGCGATGCCGTATCCGCAGAAGCCCAGCAGGACGACGTACTCGAAGACCAGCAGTCCGGCCTGGAGTCTGGCCGCCGTGCGCACCCCGGTCACGGCGGTCACCGTGACCGCCGCCAGGACCACCAGCCCGAGCGTCGTCGTCTGCGCGGTCGAACCGGGGTCCAGGGCGAGGCCGCCCACCCGGTGCACCCCCGCGTCCCCGGCCAGCTGGATGAGCGCGGATCCGGTGACCGCCGTGGTGTACGCGAGGAACGCCACCGTGGCCACGATGTTGACCCAGCCGACCATGAAGCCCAGCCACGGGGTGAGCGAACGGCCCACCCACACATAGCCGTTGCCCGCGTTGGGCTCGACCCGGTTGAGCCGGGAGTAGGCGCCCGCGATGCCCAGGACCGGCAGGAACGCGAGCAGCATGATCGCCGGCAGATGCAGGCCGACCACACCGGCCGTGACGCCCAGACCGATGCCGATGCTGGTGGTCGCCGCCGTGCTGGACGCGGCGATCGCCACCCCGTCGAGCACGCCGAGGGACTTGCGCAGCTCGGGCCGCGCGGGTGGGTCGACGTCGTAGGGCTTGTCGGTCATGGCCGGTTCTCCGCTCGCACCGGGGGGCCTGGCTGGCCCCGGTGAGCCGTCATGAAACTGCGCGGGACCTTCACAGGTCAACACTGTTGTCATAAGGTGCCCGCACACCCAGGGAGGGCTCCCATGAGCGAACGTGTCGTCCCGGCCGCCGCCCGGCAGCGCCGGCGCCCCACCAAACAGGGCGTGGTCCTGTCCGAGGGGCTGATCGTCGAGACGGCCCTCAGGCTGATCGAGGAGCACGGCGCCGACGCGCTGTCCGTGCGCCGCCTCGGCCGGGCGCTCGGCGCCGACCCCAGCAGCCTGTACCGGTACTTCCGGCACACCGACGACCTCATGCTCGCCATCGCCGACGAGCTCATCGGGCGGACCATGCGCATCTGGCGGCCCACCGGGGACTGGCGCGCCGACCTGCGCGACCTGGGCCTGCGCATGCACGCCGGAGCCCTCGCGCACCCGCGGGCGGCGGTGCTCAGCTCCTACCGGGTGACCGGGCGGGCGTACGAGATCCAGGCCGTGGAGACCATCCTCGGGGTGCTGCGCGGGGCCGGGTTCCCGGACGCCGAGGCGGTGCGCTTCTACCACGCCTTCGTCGACCAGGCCCTCTCGTTCGGCGCACTGGACTCGGCGAGCGCGGCCATGCCGAAGCCGGCCAGGGCGGCGGAGGCGGACGTGTGGCGGGCGACGTACGCGCGACTGCCCGCCGAGACCCATCCGCACATCGCCGCGACGGCTGGCCATCTCGTCGCGGACATGCGGCACAGCTCGTATCCGGCAGCCCTGGACCTGCTGCTGGACGCGGCGGCCGGCCGACTGGAGAAGATCGCGAAGAGCGCGACACTCCGCGAGGCGAACGACGAGACCGGGTACGTCAGTTGACGATCGACCAGGAGGCCGGCGGGGAGTGCCGTACCTCGTACCGCTCTCGTTCCTCTGGGACGGCACGGCGCTGTTGCCGGCGCCCCCCGCCGCCAGTCCCACGGGCCGCAATCTGAAGGCGACCGGCAGAACACGTCTGGGTATCGGGCCCACTCGCGACGTCGTGATGGTCGACGGCACCGTCGAGACCCTGACCGCGGACGAGCTCGCGGGACGCGACCTGATGCGCGACGGGACGTGGCTGGTCGCGGACTGAATCCGGCGCGCCGGGATATCCGCAGGGGAGAGGGCCGCGGGGCAGACACGCCGCGCGGCCGTACCTTTCGGAGGAGACATGGCACTGGTGAAAGCGGGTCTGGTCGTGCTCGACTGTGCCGAGCCCGAGAAGCTCGCCGTGTTCTACAAGGAGCTGTTGGAGGGCGAGGAGACGGACGCCACCGCCAACCGCGTGGAGATAAGGGGCGCCGACGGGTTCCGGCTGGCGTTCCGGCGCGACGTGAACGCGACACCGCCCAGTTGGCCACGCCCCGAGAACTCCCTGCAGGCCCACATCGACTTCGTGGTGGACGACCTGGACGCGGTGGAGCGCAAGGTGGTGGAGCTCGGCGGGCGCCCCCTGGAGACCAAGGACGCCTCGGGCCCGTACGAGCAACGCGGTTACGCCGACCCCGCCGGCCACTCCTTCACCCTGCGCACCATCACCCCGACCGCGCCCAAACAGGGCTGAACGTCAGTCCCGGCCGCCCTTCTCGGAGGTCGGCCAGACCCCGGTGGACCGTTCGATGGCCTTCGCGCCGGTGCGGTCCACCGCGCTGCGTACGACGGCGAAGATGGCGCCCTGGATCGCCGCGGCCAGCAGGATCTCGCCCCAGTCGCGGTCCCGGTCCAGGGCGTCGGGCGCGTCCTCCTCGTGCCGTATCGCCATCCAGGTCTTGCGGAAGGCGACGCCGGACAGCCAGCCGCCGGCCCAGCCCAGGACGAAGCCGACCGGCTTGTAGGCGAGGGGGAGCGTCTGCTTCTTCTTGGCCATGTGGATCTCCTTCGTCTCGTGGTCAGGGCCGTCCGCGCTCCGGGACCCGCTCGTCCTCGGGCGGCGGCCCCGGCGGGGTCCCGTCGCCGAACGGACGGCCGCCCAGCTCCTCGCGGTGGTGCGGGGCGAGCCAGCCGGACAGGTCCGGGCCGAGCGGGACGATGCCGGTCGGGTTGATACCGGAATGCACCTGGTAGTAGTGCCGCTTGATGTGGTCGAAGTCGACGGTGTCACCGAAGCCCGGCGTCTGGTAGAGGTCGCGGGCGTACGCCCACAGCACCTCGTTCTCGGCCAGTTTCCAGCGGTTGCACTTGAAGTGGCCGTGGTAGACCGCGTCGAAGCGGACCAGGGTGGTGAACAGCCGGATGTCCGCCTCCGTGATCGTGTCCCCGACGAGATACCGCTGCCGCGCCAGCCGCGGGGCCAGCAGCTCCAGCCGCCGGAAGACCGCCGTACAGGCCTCCTCGTACTCCTTCTGGTCGGTCGCGAAACCCGCCCGGTACACACCGTTGTTGACGTCCTCGTAGACCTCCGCCATCACCGTGTCGATCTCGTCGCGCAGCGCCGACGGGTAGAGGTCGGGTGCCCCGTCCCGGTGCAGGGCGGTCCACTCGGTGGCGAGGTCGAGCGTGAGCTGCTGGTAGTCGTTGGTGACCAGCTTCCCGCTGGGCACGTCCACCAGCGCGGGCACGCTCACGCCACCCGGGTAGTCCCGCTCGCGCTCGTCGTAGGCCTCGGCGAGGTAGCGGATGCCGAGGACCGGGTCGCGGTCGTCCGGGTCCAGGGTGAAGCGCCAGCTGCGGTCGTCCTGGATCGGGTCGGCGATCGCCATCGACAGCGCGTCCTCCAGTCCGAGCAGCCGCCGGGAGATCACCGCCCGGCTCGCCCACGGACAGGCGCGGCTGACCACCAGGCGGTAGCGGCCCGCCTCGACCGGCCGGCCGTCCCGTCCGTCCGCCGTGATCCGGTCGGTGAAGTGGCTCCTGGACCGCTTGAACGCCTTCTTGCCGTACGCGTCGTTGCCGTCACCCATGCTGCCTCCCGGGATACGTCCGTCCTGGGGGACGCGTTCCCCGTTTTCGGCCGTCGGCACGGTGTGAGCCGCACCGAGAAGGGCAGTCGGCGATGGTGACAGGGACACCCTCGCATCAGAAACCGGACCGGAACACGAACCGGAAGTCCGACCGCAGGACACGGATCACCGTGCTCGTCGCGCTGATCGCCAACCTGGTGATCGCGGTGGCCAAAGCGGTCGGTGGCCTCCTCGCGGGCTCGCCCGCACTCCTCTCGGAGGCGGCGCACTCCGTCGCCGACAGCCTCAACGAGGTCTTCCTGCTGGCCGCGTTGCGCCGCAGCCGCCGCCCCGCCGACCGCCGCCACCCCTTCGGCTACGGCAAGGAACGCTTCTTCTGGTCGCTGCTCGCCGCCGTCGGGATCTTCGTGATGGGCGGCTGCTTCTCCTTCTTCCAGGGTGTCGAGGCCCTCAGAAACGGCGCCGAGGAGAAGCTCAGCGGCTATGTGGCGGGCCTGGTCGTGCTCGGTGTCGCCTTCCTCGCCGAGGGGGTCTCGCTGGTGCGGGCCCTGCACCAGGTCCACCGGCAGGGCGGCGCCGCGCAGGGCATGCGCGACCCGGCGCTGCGCACGGTCGTCGCCGAGGACGGCACCGCGGTGCTCGGCGTGAGCCTCGCGATGGCCGGCATGGCCCTGCACATGGTCACCGGCCAGGTCGTGTGGGAGGCGTCCGCCTCACTCGCCATCGGCGCGCTGCTGGTCTACGTCGCCTACCGGCTCGGCCGCGAGGCCCGCGACCAGCTGATCGGCGAGGCCGCCGATCCCGAGTCCAGCGCGCGGGTCCGTGAACTGCTCGACGCGCAGCCCGAGATCGACAGCGTGGAGGCGCTGTTCACCATGAAGACCGGGCTGGACTCGGTCCTGGTGGCCGCCCGCGTCGATCTGGTCCCCGGGCTGGACAGCGAGCAGGTCGAGGAGGTCGCCGTACGCATCAAGCGGTCCGTCGCCCGGACCATGGCCGAGGCCGACCAGATCTTCCTCGACGTCACCGACCGGGCGGCCGAGGAAGCACGAGAAAGCCCCGCCGCGACGGGGGAACGCGGCGGGGCCTGACGCACGGGTGCCCGGCCGCGGCCGGTTCATGCGTACCGGAAACAAGATTTTCCGAGAACCCTCTCGGTCGCCGTTCTCGGTGTGCTCAGTCCCCGTCGACCGGCTCCAGAACGAAGACCGGAATGAGCCGGTCCGTCTTCTTCTGGTAGTCCTCGTACGGCGGGTAGGCGGCGACGGCGCGCTCCCACCACTCGTCCTTCTCCGCGCCGGTGATCTCGCGGGCGGTGAAGTCCCGCTTCTCCGCGCCGTCCTGGAGCTCGACATGCGGGTCGGCCTTGATGTTGTGGTACCAGACCGGGTGCTTGGGAGCGCCGCCCTGCGAGGCGACCACCGCGTACCGGCCCTCGTGCTCGACGCGCATCAGCGGCGTCTTGCGGATGCTGCCGCTCTTCGCGCCCCGGGTGGTCAGCACGATCACCGGCATGCCGGTGTCCATCAGGGTCGTGCCCTCGGTGCCGCCGGAGCTCTCGTACAGCTCCACCTGGTCACGCACCCACTGGGTCGGGCTGGGTTCGTACGTGCCCTCGAGTGGCATGGTCTGTGTCCCATCGTCGTGTCGTACGGCTGTCTCGCACCGGACTCCAACACCGGAGCCCGCGAAATTCATCCGCACCGGGTTCCCCGCCGGCCCCGCATTACCTCGCGGGTAATCGACCGGGCCGGACACCCGCGGCACTGTCGTGCCCATCGGTACCCGGCCCCCGAAGGAGAGGCTCGCGCATGGCCACGACGACCCGCGCGGTGGTGGAGGAACTGCTGCTCCGTATCGGCCGCGGCGACCCGGACGAGATCGCCGCGCTGTACGCCGAGCGGTGCGACTGGAAGCTGGACTGGCCCGAGGAGGAGCACGGCGGCCCGGTCACCCCGTGGATCCGGCACCGGGCGGGCCGGGCGGACGCGGCCGACCACTTCCGGGACCTCGCCGCCCACCACGTCCGTGGGCGGGCGGCGACCGCGATCGAGCGGATCCTGGTCGACGGCCCCGACGCGGTGGTGCTCGGCGAGATCCGGCAGACCGCCGCGCCGACCGGGCGGCCCTATCGGGCCAGGTTTGCCCTGCACCTGACCGTCCGGGACGGGCTGGTGGTCCGTCATCACGTGTACGAGGACAGCCTCTCCGTGGCCCGTGCGTTCACCCCGTGACCAGCATGCGCACCGCCAGTGCCGTGATCACCGCGCTCGACACCAGGGCCGTGACCAGTCGTCCGCGGTGGCCGGTCAGCGCCCGCCCGAGCAGGGCGCCGCCGCCGGCGAGGAGGAGCTGCCAGCTCGCGGACGCGGCGAAGGCCGCGAGGACGAACACCCCTTGTTCCAGGGGGTGTACGGCTTCCTCGGCGCGGGTGCCGAGGACCAGGGCCGCGAAGTAGATCACGGTGGTCGGGTTGAGCAGGGTGATGCCGAGCAGTCCCAGATACGCCCGGGCGGGGCTCGGGGGAGGGGGCGCGGAGCGGGTGGTGAGGCGGTGCTCGCGGTACTGCCGTACGGCGCTGACCGCGCCGCGGACCGCGAGGAACATCAGCACGAGGGCCGCTGCCCAGCGCAGCGGCCCGAGGACCGGCCGCAGCAGCGCGGCGACGGCCGAGCCGCCGACGGTGGCCACCAGGGCGTAGAGCCCGTCGGCGGTGGCCACCCCGAGCGCGGCGCAGACGCCGGTGCGCAAGGAGGTGCGTGCGGTGAGGGAGACCAGATAGGTCGCGACCGCGCCGACGGGAACGGCGATGCCGTACCCCGCGAGCAGCCCCGCGACGAGCGCGGCGGTCATGAGCGCGGAAGCGTCGGCCCCCACGGTCGGCCGGGCTGCTGCTGGACCCGCACCGCAAGGACATCGGTGACGGTCGGCGGCAGAAGGAATTCGGTCGTAGCCATGGCCAGATGGTGCGGCACCGGACGGACGGCGACAACCCAATATCCGGGGAACGGCGGTCCCGGTCCGAGGTGCGACGGTCCCGGCGGGAATCCGGCCCTCCGCTTGCCCCGTCCCAGGACGGCGATCTCCGGCCAGATTGCCCGCGCCACCGATCTGGCCGAACTTCTCGTCGTCCTATAGATGCCCCGGGCATCTAATGGGGACCGGCACGCCGCACCCTTCGTCTGCGAGGTCTCCCATGACGGAAACGGAACCCGTCGCCTTCCCCCAGGACCGGACCTGCCCCTATCACCCGCCGACCGCCTACGACCCCCTGCGCGCCGCCCGCCCGCTGACCCGGATCCGTCTCTTCGACGGCACCACGGCCTGGCTGGTCAGCGGACACGACACCGCCCGCGCCCTGCTCGCCGACCCCCGCCTGTCCGCCGACCGCACCCGGCCCGGCTTCCCGGCACCGACCGCACGCTTCGCCGAGTCGCAGAAGCGGAAGACCGCGCTGGTGGGCATGGACGACCCCGAACACCGTGTGCAGCGCCGCATGATGGTGCCCAGCTTCACCCTCCGCCGGGCCGTCGAACTCCGGCCCCGCATCCAGGAGATCGTGGACGAACGCATCGACGCGATGATCGCCCAGGGGCCGCCCGCCGACCTGGTGACCGCCTTCGCGCTGCCCGTGCCCTCCACGGTGATCTGCGCCCTGCTCGGTGTGCCCTACGCCGACCACGACTTCTTCGAGGGCCAGTCCCGTCGGCTGCTGCGCGGCCCGCGGGGCGAGGACGTCATGGACGCCCGCTCCCAACTGGAGGACTACTTCTACGACTTGATCGACCAGAAGGAGAAGCAGCCGGAGCCGGGTGACGGCGTGCTCGACGAACTCGTCCACCGGCAGCTGCGGGAGGGCGAACTCACCCGCGAGGAGCTGACCGCCCTCGGGATCATCCTGCTGGTCGCCGGCCACGAGACCACCGCGAACATGATCTCCCTGGGCACCTACACCCTGCTCCAACACTCCGACCGGCTCGCCGAGTTGCGCACCGATCCCACGCTGCTGCCGGGCGCCGTCGAGGAACTCATGCGGATGCTGTCGATCGCGGACGGGCTGCTGCGGCTCGCCGTCGAGGACATCGAGGTGGCCGGGACGACGATCCGCGAGGGCGAGGGCGTGGTCTTCGCGACCTCCGTCATCAACCGCGACGAGCGGGTGTACGCCGACCCGGACGACCTGGACTGGCACCGGTCCGCCCGGCACCACGTGGCGTTCGGCTTCGGCATCCACCAGTGCCTCGGCCAGAACCTCGCCCGCGCCGAACTGGAGATCGCCCTGCACACGCTCTTCGAGCGGCTGCCCACGCTCCGCCTCGCCGTACCCGCCGACGAGATCCGCTTCAAGCCCGGCGACACGATCCAGGGGATGCTGGAACTCCCCGTGACCTGGTAAGAGGCTCCGCTCATGCACATCGACATCGACAAGGACGTCTGTATCGGGGCGGGGCAGTGCGCGCTGTCCGCCCCGGGCGTGTTCACCCAGGACGACGACGGCTTCAGCACCCTGCTGCCGGGACGGGAGAACGGCGGCGGGGACCCGATGGTCAAGGAGGCCGCCCGGTCCTGTCCGGTCTCCGCGATCACGGTGTCCGGGACGGTCAGCTGACCGGCTGAGGCGGCTCCAGCAGACCCAGCGGATGCCGCCGCAGCCGCGCCGGGTCGGCGACGACGTCGTACGCCGTGATCCGGCCGCCCTCGACGGTGACGGTGAGGGCGAACAGCAGCCGCCCGCCCGGCGCGACGACGACCCCGACCCGCCCGTCGACCAGGGCGACGGCCGCGAACCGGGACCGTGCCCGCAGCGCCACGGTCCCCTCCGCGACCGCCCGGGCGCCCCGCAGCTCGGAGGGCACCCCGGGCGGCAGCGCGGCCGGCTCGGCCCGCCGCACCACGTCGGGCGCCAGCACCGCCAGCACCCCACCCAGGTCACCACCGCGTGCGGCGACCAGAAACGCTTCCACGACCGCCCGATGCCGGTCGAGCTCGGCGCCCGGGACGGCGGGAGTGCCCCGGACCTTGTGCCGGGCCCGGCTGGCGAGCTTCTTCGCGGCGGGCTGGGAGCGGTCGAGGATGCGGGCGATGTCGGCGAAGGGGACGCCGAACAGGTCGTGCAGGACGAACGCGACGCGTTCGGCGGGGCCGAGGCGGTCGAGGACGACCAGGAGGGCCAGGCCCACCGAGTCGGCTTCGATGGCCTTGTCCTCGGGGGTGTCCGGGGCGACGGGGTCCGGGGCCTCACGGTCGTAGGGGTCCTCCCGGCGGGTCGCCCGCGCCCGCAGCATGTCCAGGCAGATCCGGGAGATCACGGTCGTCAGCCAGGCCGGGAGGTTGTCGATGCCGTCGGCGCCCGTGCGGTCCAGGCGCAGCCAGGTCTCCTGGACGGCGTCCTCCGCCTCGTCGGGCGAGCCCAGCATGCGGTGGGCCAGCGCCCGCAGCCGTCCCTGTTCCGCCTCGAAGAGCCGTGCCGGTCCGTCGTGCCCGTCCATCGGTCACCTTTCTCCGTCGTGCCCCGTCACCCCCCTGACGAAGCCGAACCCACCGAGGTGACCACCATGCCCCTCCTGCACATCGACTCCAGCGCCGACACCGCCGCCGACTCGGTCAGCAGGCGCCTGACCGGCCTGTTCGCGACGATCAGGAAGAACGCGTCCGACCCTTGCCGGCACCGGGACCTCACCGCGGCTCCGGTGCCGCCGATCGGTCCGGCGTACGCCACCCTCGGTCGCCGTGTGGAACGCGCGGGCCTCGTCCCGCCCGAGAAGGTGGCCGCACTGATCGAGACCGCCGACGAGGAGCGCGAGTGGGCGCTGACCCAGCCCCTGATCGCCGAACTCCTCGCCGCGGACACCCTGTTGCTCGGCGTCCCGATGTACAACTTCTCGATCCCGGCGTCCCTGAAGGCCTGGATCGACCGCGTGACCTTCCCCGGCGCGTACGTCGATCCCGGCACCGGCGAGAGCCTGCTGCGGGACACCCGTGTGGTCGTCGTCATGGCGCGCGGCGGCGGATACGGCCCCGGCACACCGCGCGAGCCGTACGACTTCCAAACGCCTTACCTGCGCGCCTACTTCACCGACCTCGGTGTGACCGACCTGCACTTCGTGGCGGCCGAACTGACCCTCGCGGGCGTGCTGCCGCAGCTGGAGGAACTGGCGGACTTGGGGGCCGCGTCCCTGGAGCGAGCCCGCGCGGCCGTGACGGCTCTGGCTTGAGGTCGGCGGGAGTTGGCGGAGCCCTTTCTCCCGCGTGCCCGCCAGGGAGATGGACGGTCACTCCTTGATGTGGGAAGAATCGCTCTCCCCTGTCGATGCCGGAGGATCGTATGGCCGACCGCCCGCCCCTGCCGCCCTTCACCCGCGAGACCGCCGCCCAGAAGGTGCAGGCGGCCGAGGACGCCTGGAACACCCGCGACCCGCAGCGGGTGGCGCTCGCCTACTCGGAGGACTCGGTCTGGCGCAACCGCGACACCTTCGTCACCGGCCGCGCCGAGATCGTGGAGTTCCTCACCGCGAAGTGGGCGCGGGAGACGGAGTACGCGCTGCGCAAGGACCTGTGGGCCTTCGACGGCAATCGCATCGCGGTCCGTTTCCAGTACGAGTGCCTCGACGCCGACGGGCAGTGGTGGCGGTCGTACGGCAACGAGCTGTGGGAGTTCGACGCGCACGGCCTGATGACCCGGCGCGAGGCCAGCATCAACGACGTGCCGATCGAGGAGAAGGAGCGCCGGATCCACGGACCGCGCCCGGAGGCCGAGCGGGGGCGGTCCTTCCCGCTGCGGTGAGATTCCCCTTGAGTAGGGTTCCGGAGTGACCGAACAGGACGAGATACCGCCCTTCCTCTACGTCGTGGTCTGCGCGGCGGGCATCGCCGCGGACGTCGGCAAGCTGATCACCGCCGCGCAGGGGCGGGAGTGGCAGGTCGGGGTCATCGCCACGCCGACCGCCATGAACGGCTTCTTCGACACGGCCGCCGTGGAGGCGCAGACCGGTTACCCGATCCGCTCCGCCTGGCGCCGCCCGGGGGAGCCGCGGCCCTTCCCGGACCCCGACGCGGTCGTCGTCGCACCGGCCACCTTCAACACGGTCAACAAGTGGGCGGCCGGGATGGCGGACACCCTCGCCGTGGCGACCCTGTGCGAGGTCGCCGGACAGGGTGTCCCGATCGGCGTCCTCACGTGTGTCTCGGACGCGCTCGCCGCTCATCCCGCCTACCAGGACAGCCTGATCCGGCTGCGGGGGATGGGAGTGCGGTTCGGATACCCGTACCAGGAGGGGGAGTTCCCGTGGGAGGACGTCCTGGACCTGGTGGAGTGAGGCGCCGCTTCACCCGCAGCCGACCGTCGGCCCCGCGAGCATCCCGCCCGTGTACAGGGCCTGGCCGCGCGGCATCCAGTAGCCCAGCTTGGACACGACCGTCGAGCAGGTGCTCCGCACCGCCACCCGGACCACGACCGTCGACGGACGGCCCGGCTGGAGGTCGGTGAGCGCGCAGTCGAGGGCGTACGGCTGTCTCGTCTCCGAGGGATAGCGGCCGGTCAGCGGATTGACGCAGCGGGGGTCGGCCGTGGTCAGCGCCACGCCCGTCGCCTCCTCGCCGATGAGTCCGAAGCGTGCGCTGCCGTCGCCCTGGTCGCTGTCGCGGGAGACGGTGTACGTCAGGGTGGTGACGGAGCCGGGCCGCAGGGTGCCGCCGGCCACCTCGACGCGGTGCGTGGGCGGGGACTTGGGGGCGGTGAGGGTGAGGGCGGTGTGGACGGTGCCGTGCAGGTCGACGCGCTCGGGGGCGGATCGGACGTGGACGTCGGCGGTGATGTCGTAGGTGCCGGGGCCGGGATACTCGGCGGAGCCGGGGAGCGGGCCGGAGGCGACCACTTCGCCGTCCTTGCGGGCGGTCCAGGTCCCGGAGGTCAGACACTGCCCGCCGCCGGGACGGCAGACGGCCGGGGCCGACACGGCCATGACGGGCGTGCCGCTGCCCGCGCAGAGCGAGACCTCGGCCTGCTGCCCGCCGGGGCCGCGCAGGGTTCGGGCGGGGGCGCAGAGCGTTGCGGGGCCGTCGGTGGGCGCGTCCCGAGCGGCGGAAGCGTTCTGAACGGCGGCCGCGTTCCGATCGTCTGCGCTCCGGCCGTCCACGTGCTGACCGCCCCAGGCGGGTGCCGCCAGAGCGAGGGGCAGCAGAGCCGCCACGAGGATCTTCCGCACGTGTTCCTCCGGTTCGCCTGGTGACCAGCCGTGCGCCGGCCGCCTGCCCCGAGGATGACCGAGGGGGCTGGAACGGACCGGGCAGCCGGGGGTTCACACGCCGGGGGGTCACCTGGGGGCAGCAAGGGGGGGCGGGGACGTCGACGGGGGCACGGCGCGTGATGTGTGCGGCAGCGGGGGTGGGGGGGCAGGGGTGACATGTGCCCCCCGGCTTTCGGCGGCCCACCGCCCCCGGCTTGCGGCCCGCCACCCTCCGGCCCACCGCCCCGGGCTCTCGACCCGAGCCCTCCGTTTCACGGGCCCAGCCCGCCGCTCGCCGGCTCTCGGCCTGCTGCCTTCCGGTTCACGGCCCCCTGCCCGCCGCCCCCCCCCGGCTGTCGGCTCCCTGTCCTCCGACTTACGCCCCCGGCCCGTCGCCCCCGGCTGTCGGCTCTCCGTCCTCCGACTTACGCCCCCGGCTGTCGGCTCCCCGTCCTCCGACTTACGCCCCCGGCCCGTCGCCCGCCGGCTCGCGGGCCGCCGCCCCCTGGCTCCCGGCCAGCCGCTCTCCGGCTCACGGCCCCTGGTCCTCGGCCCGTCGCCAACCGGCTCACGGCCTCCGGCGCTCGCCCCGCGATCCTCCGGCTCCCGCCCCGTCCCCAGAACCCGGCCCACCCCCGACCTCCCGACCCGACACCCCACCCCCGTCGCCCCAACCCGAACCCCCGGCCGGTTCGAAGTCGTACGCTCCCTTCTAACCCCATCCCGAAGGCAGGAGCAGCAACGATGCAGTACGTGAAGCTCGGTTCGACGGGCCTGGACGTCTCGCGGATCTGTCTGGGCTGCATGTCCTACGGCCTGCCGGACCGCGGCGTGCACGAGTGGACCCTCGACGAGGAGGCGTCGCGGCCACTGATCCGGCAGGCACTGGACGCCGGCATCAACTTCTTCGACACCGCCAACGTCTACTCCGACGGCACCAGCGAGGAGATCGTCGGCAAGGCGCTCGCGGACTTCGCCAACCGCGACGAGATCGTGCTGGCGACCAAGGTGAACGGCCGGATGCGGGCCGGGGCCAACGCCGCCGGGCTCTCCCGCAAGGCGATCATGACCGAGATCGACCACAGCCTCACCCGCCTCGGCACCGACTACGTCGACCTCTACCAGATCCACCGCTTCGACCCGCACACCCCGGTCGAAGAGACGATGGAGGCGCTGCACGACCTCGTGAAGGCGGGCAAGGTCCGCTACCTCGGGGCGAGTTCGATGTTCGCGTGGCAGTTCTCGAAGATGCAGTACACCGCGGAGCGGCACGGCTGGACCAAGTTCGTCTCCATGCAGAACCACTACAACCTCCTCTACCGCGAGGAGGAGCGCGAGATGCTGCCGCTCTGCGCGGACCAGGGCGTCGGCGTGCTGCCCTGGAGCCCGCTCGCGCGCGGCCGGCTGACCCGGGACTGGGGGACCGTCACCGAGCGCAGCTCGAACGACAACTTCGGCAGCCGCCTCTACCAGGAGGGCGACCGCTCCATCGTCGAGGCCGTCACCCGCATCGCGACCGACCGGGGCGTGCCGCGCGCCCAGGTCGCCCTCGCCTGGCTGCTCGCCCGCGACACGATCCCGATCGTCGGCGCGGGCAAGCCCCACCACATCGAGGACGCGGCGGCCGCGGTCGAACTCCGCCTCAGCGACAAGGAGATCGAGGAACTGGAGCGGCCGTACACGGCACGCCCGATCGTCGGCCACAGCTGACGGCACACGTCGGCCTGTCGGCCACGACCGACTAGTGGGGCCCCTGCGGCGCGAACTCCGTGCCGCACGGGCCCGCGCCCTCGCTCTCCAGGAGGGACACCCGCTCGCCGCTCATCGACATCGTGCGGTAGTAGTGCCCGATCCGCTCCGCCGACGCCCCGACGTAGTGGCCGATGAACGAGCGCCGGAACCGGTCGGTCGTGCGGTTGGGCTGCGAGCCGTGCACCACACTGCCGTTGAAGAACAGCACGTCCCCCGGAGCCATGTCGACCGGCACCGCCGCGAGCCCCGGGGGCGGTGCCACGTACTCCCGGGCGAACGACACCTCCGGGTCCGCCTCCTCCGGGCAGAACAGGTCCATCCGGTGTGTGCCCGGCACGACCTCCAGGCCGCCGTTGTCCCGGTCGATCACATCGCAGGCCACCCAGGCGGCGACACAGGTGCCCGGCTCGACCCGCAGATAGAAGTTGTCCTGGTGCAGCGCCTGCCCCCGGGCCCCCGGCGGCTTGAAGTAGAACATGCTCTGCGCGGCCAGCACCTCCTCGCCGAGCAGCCGCTCCAGCACGTCCCCGAGGCGCGGGTCGAGCAGCAGCCTGCGGGACAGGTCGCTGATCTCGTGCGGATGCATCACCCGCGGATACCGGCGCAGCGGGTCCGCCGACTCGCCCGGCTCGAAGTGCCCCGGCACCGGCCCGCCCGCGTGCAGTGCCGCGAACTCCGCGCAGAGGCGGTCGATCTCGTCGGAGGAGAAGAGCCCGCGGACGACCGTGAAGCCGTCCTCCTGGAACTGGCGGAGTCCCGGGTCGGACAGGAGGGGGACGGTCTTGTCTGTCGCTGTCATGCGTTCGCTCCCAGGTGAGGTGTGGTCCACTCGTCACGCTAGGAGGCCGTCCGTCCCAGGAGGATGCCCGTGAAGGCTGACCGCTTGCCCGAGACTGCTGCGCCCGGTGATCCCGCCCCGCCGCCGGGTCTCGTGGTCGTCGGCCGCTTCGACCAGCCCGCCGGGTACGGCGTGCAGCGTCCGCGGGGCTCCGAGAGCTGGCTGTTCACCTGGACCACGGCCGGACGGGGACGGCTGCGGCAGGGACGCTCCGAGACCGGCGCCGGCGCCGGGGACCTCGTGGTGCTCGCCCCGGGCGTCCCGCACCGTTACGACGTCGAACAGGGCGCCGCGCACTGGGAGTTCTGGTGGGTGCACTGCGGGGCGAGGCCGTCGTGGAGCGGCTGGCTGCGGCCGTACGAGCTCGGCGACGGCATGTACGTCGTGCCGCCGACCCCGTCCGGAGACCGCCCGCACCTCCGTATCGAGGCCGCCTTCCACCGGATGCTCGCCGACGCCCGCTGGACGGGCACCGGAACCCCGCCCACGATGGAGCTTCCGGAGGAGCCGGTGGCCGTAGCCCACGGTGCCGCCGCCCGTGAACTCGCCCTGTGCGCACTGGAGGAGGTCGTGCTGCTCACGGCCGGTGCCGCGCGCGAGACGCCGGTTCCGGGCGGGGCCGACCCCCGGGTGCGCCGTGCGCAGGAGCTGATCGCGGCCGACCCCGGCGCCCCGCACACCGTCGGTTCGCTCGCGGGCAGCGTCTCGCTCTCGCCCTCGCGGTTCGCCCACCTCTTCACCCGGCAGGCGGGCCAGTCACCGATGCGTGCGCTGCGCGAGGCCCGACTGTGGCACGCGGCCCGCCTGTTGGAGGGCACCGACCTCTCCGTGGAACGCGTCGCCGCCGCGTCCGGTTTCGCCAGTCCCTTCCACTTCAACCGGGTTTTCCGGGAACGCTACGGGACACCTCCCGGTGCCTACCGGGGTGCCGCCCAATGGTTGAACGATGACCTGACGGGTCCGCCCGAAAGCGCTGTGTAGTGGACCTTCAATGGTTGGCACGGAGAAGTAAATGTCGACAGAGCGGCAATTGGTAAAGCAGTCGGGTTTGGCGGTGCGTCAAAACCGTGTGGGGCGACCGCAATGCGCAATACCGTTGGATCTCTTGTTCCACCTTGCTGACCTGTGTAAAGGTGGGGTTCGTCAGCGCACAGACCATGCACATTTCCACTGTGCGCGCAGGACCCCTTCAGTACGCCCCTCGCGCTTCAAAAGAGCTGTCCCAGGCGGACGTACCCATTGGTATGGACATATATGAAGCATGCCCTCGGGAGGAATGCCGCCGTGAATGACGCAGGCCTGTCGAATTCGCCCACACCGGCTCGTCCGTACGACGCGACGGACGAACAGCTGAGCGCAGAGCTCAAGAAGTGGAGCGGTACGACGCCCGCGCTGCACCCCGTCGGCGAACTCCTCGACCGGCACTGGGAAGCCGCATTCGCCTACGCGCGGCTGTGCACCGACGGCCCGCGCCCCGCCGGCATGCTCACCACCGCGGCCTTCACCCGCCTGTTCGGCGAGTCGCTGCGGCAGACCGGCCCGACCGCGGCCTGGCGGCCCCATCTGCTCGTCACCGTCCGCCGCATAGCCGCGGAGTGGGACGCCGACGGCAGACGGGAGATGCTCCACCCGGAGCTCAGATCCGAGGAGGGCGGCGAGCGGGCCGCGGCCCGGCTGCTGCCGCCCGCGGACCGGCGTCTGCTGTCCGGCGCCTTCCAGCGGCTGCCCCAGTCGGCGCGCTGCGTGCTGTGGCACACCGAGGTCGAGGCCGAACCCCTCGGTGTCCCCGCCGGGTTGCTGGGTCTCGACGAGGAGGACGCCCGCGTCGAACTGCAGCGGGCCCGCGACCGGCTGCGCGAGGAGTGCCTCCAGGTCCACCGCGAACTCGCCCCCGAGCAGGAGTGCCGCCACTACCTCCGGCTGCTCGACGTCACCTACCGGCGCGGCGGCATCGACCTCGACCCCGATCTGCGCGGCCACCTCCAGCGCTGCCGGCACTGCGCCCAGACCGCGGACCAGCTGCACCAGTTCAACGGCGGACTCGGCCTCGCGCTCGCCGAGGCGGTGCTCGGCTGGGGCGCCCGCGCCTATGTGCAGGCACGGATGAGCGTGGACGGCTCCGGCGCGGTGGAGGCAGCCGAGCAGCAGGCGCTCGCGGCCAGGCCGTACGTGGGCGAGGCGTTCGGCACCGACCCCTTCTCCCGCCGCCCCTTCGCGGGCGAGTCGTTCACCGCCGGGATACCCGCCGCCCGCATGCCGTCGGCCGGGATGCCGCCCGCCGGAATGCCCCCAGCCGGAATGCCCCCCGCCCCGGACTACGCGCCCGGCATCCCCGGCCCCCGCTCCCGCGCCCGGTCCGGTGCCCGCTCCGGCACGGGGACCCGGCGCGCGCCGTCCCGTCGCGCGGCACCGAAGACCTCCCGGCGCACCTCGCGCCGCAATCTCACCGCGGCCGTGGTGACGGTGAGCGCCCTCGTCGTGATCCCGCTCGTCCTGTGGTCCGCCCTCGGCTCCGGGGACGGCGGCGGCGCGACCGAGTCCGCCCCCTCCGAGGCGCCGGGCTCCGACTCGGCCTCCTCCACCAGCGATCCGTCCTGGGTCGGCTCTGGCGAGGCCAAGCAGGGCGATCTGCGCGGCCGGCTGCACAACGTCGAGTCCGGGCTGTGCGTGGGCGTCGTCGGCAAGAAGGTCGTCGAGGGCGCGGAGACCGAACTCACCGAGTGCTCTGCCGCCGAGGGCCAGCAATGGGTGTACGAGTCCGACGGGCTGCTGCGCACCGGCGCCGACCCCGACCTGTGCCTGGACTCCCACCTCGGCTTCTCGGTGCGGCTCGCGCCGTGTGACGGCGTCGCCAAGGCGGCCGCGAAGAGCATCCGCTACGACTTCACGCTCCAGGGCACCCTCGTGCCGCGCTGGGACCAGGACCTCGCCCTCACCCCGGCCGCCACGGACGGGTCCGGCGCGCTGGTGCTGAAGACCCGCGACGACGGCCCGGCCCAGCGCTGGGTGTTCGACACCTCCAAGACCGACATCCAGATGGAGGCGGTGGGCTGGGACGCGGACAGCAGCCCCACCCCGACCCCTAAGTCGGCCCCCGCGCCCACGAAGACCCCGACGGCCACCCCCACCCCGTCCGCGACCCCGACGACACCCAAGACCACGCCGACGCCGTCAAGTAGCGCCACGGTGAACCCGTACTGCTACTACAACCCGTACTACTGCTCCTCGAACGGCCAGGGCGGCCAGGGGAGTTGGGGCGGAGGATACGGCGGCGGCTACGGCGGAGGGTATGGCGGTGGCTACGGAGGCGGATACGGCGGCAGTCGCTGACCGGCGCTCCCCGCTCCGGGCCCTGACCGGCGCCCCTCCCAGGCCCTGACCGGCCCCCGTCCGGGCCTCGCTCAGACCCCGAGCACCAGGAGCGAGCCCCACAGTGCCACCACGGCGGCGGCGAGCGAGGCCGGCACGGTCAGCAGGCCGAGCCGGGTGAACTCGCCGAGCCCTACCTCGTGTTCGTCCCGGTGCAGGATCCGCCGCCACAGCAGCGTGGCCAGGGAGCCCGCGTAGGTCAGGTTCGGGCCGATGTTCACCCCGAGCAGCACCGCGAGCACGGCGCCCGGCCCGGCGGCGGCCGTCAGCGGCAGCAGGACCAGGACCGCGGGCAGGTTGTTGATGAGGTTCGCCAGTACGGCGGCCAGCGCGGCGATGCCGAGCAGCGCGAGCAGTCCCGTCCCGTCGGGCAGCACGTGCCGCAGGGCGCCGTCGAGCCCGTTGTCGACGACCGCCCGCACCACGACCCCGAGCGCCAGCACGAACGCCAGGAAGGCCGGCGCCGCCGCCCGCACCACCGAGACCGGCGTCGCCCTGCGCCGGACGAGCGCGCGGACCGCCAGCACGAGCGCTCCCGCGCAGGCGACCCAGGCCGGGTCGATCCCGAAGGCGGAGGCCACCACGAACCCGGCCAGGGTGCAGCCGACGGTGACCAGCGCGAACAGCGGCAGCTCGGGCTCCTCACCCGGCTCGGCGGACTCGTCGACCACGGCCAGGTCGGAGGCGAAGAAGCGCCGGAACACCCCGTACTCGACCGCGATCGCGACCAGCCACGGCAGCGCCATCAGCGCCGCGAACCGGGTGAAGCTCAGCCCGCTCGCCGCGAAGGCGAGGAGGTTGGTGAGGTTGGAGACCGGCAGCAGCAGCGAGGCCGTGTTCGACAGGTGCGCGCAGGCGTAGACGTGCGGCTTCGCGCGGACGCCCATCCGGGAGGCGGTGGCCAGCACCACCGGTGTCAGCAGCACCACGGTGGCGTCCAGGCTGAGCACCGCCGTGATCGCCGACGCCAGCACGAACACCCCGGTCAGCAGCCGCCCCGGCGACCCGGCCGCCCGGCGCGCGAGCCACGCCCCGCACGCCTGGAAGAGCCCCTCGACGTCACAGAAGTGGGCGAGCACCAGTACCGCGGCGAGGAAACCGACGACCGGCCCGAGCCGCTCGGCCTCCGCCCAGGCGTGGTCCGGCGAGATCGCACCGGAGACGATCGCCAGCCCCGCCGCCGGGACCGCGAGGACCGCCTCCGGCCATCCGAAGGGGCGCAGGACCGCCCAGGCGAGGACGGCGACCAGCAGGACGACGGACAGGGCTTCGGCGAGCGGGGTGTTCAGGGCGGGTCCTTCGGGAGACGAGCGGGGGTGTGCAGGGCCATGAAATCAGGCCCCGGTAAGAGGTCGGACCGCCGCCCCTCAGCCGCCGGTGCCGGGGCTGAAGGGGATGAGCCGCACCGACGCCTCGTTCCCGGACACCGGCACCTCGCCGCCCTTCCACGTCACCTTCAACGGGTCCCGCTCGTCCGGCGGGGTCACCACCAGGGCGGCCGGGGTGGCCGTCCCCGCGCCGCTGACCTCGGGGTTCGCGAAGGACAGCCCCGCCCAGGCGCTCTGCCCCGGAGCCAGCCTCACGGTCTGCGCGTCACCGGAGGACCGCGTCGGATCGGGGCCCAGCTGCTTGCCGGACGCGTCGACGAAGGCGGTGCCCGGATAGCCGTACAGGGTGCAGGTGCGGCTCGACTTGTTCGTCAGGACGACCGGGAAGTTCTCCTGGCCCGCGCCCGGGTTGTTGCGCCCGACGGAGGCGCTCAGCTCGGAGGTGTGGCAGCGCGTGCTCGCGGGGGCGGGCGTGGTCGGGGGGAACGAGTCGCTCACCGCGTCGGTGGGGACACCGCTGGGCGCGTCGCCGGTGCTCTCGCCGGCCGACGCGGACGGGGTGGGGGTCGTTCCGCCGGTCGCGGGGGCGGCCGTACCGGACTCCGTGCGCGGGGCGCTCGCCGTGCCGTCGCCGCTGCCGCACCCGGCCAGCAGACCGAGCACCGCGACCGGGCCGGCGAGCAGGGCCGCCCGCCGTACCTTCTGGGACCTGTTCCTCATGTCTCCACACTCCCGGAGAATCCACGCACGCGCGCGTACGGGCGCCTTGTGCCCCGTCATAAAGGTGCGATGCGGCGGGGGCCGGAAAAGTTCGCGCGTACGGCTACTTTTCGACGCGTACGGAGTTCAGCACCCGGTCGGTCCGGGAGGCGCCGCCGTGCTGCCGGATCTGGACGTACAGCCGGGGCTGCGCGGCGCCGTCCGCCGGGGCGAGCCCGGCGTCCGTGAGGGTCCCGCCGCTTCCGCAGTCCCAGGTGTGGAGGGTGCCGCGCCACTCCTCGCCGCGGTAGGAGCGGGAGCCTTCGGAGTGGCAGCCGGGGTGGGCCAGGGTGCCGACCGTCCCGTCGCTCAGGCCGACGAACACGCCGTTGGTATCGGCCGCGAGGTTCTGCCAGGCGCCCAGGTCGACGGCGACCACGAGGCCCGGTTCATGGCTCGCAGGCAGCCCCACCGACTGCGGATCCCACCCGGAATCGCGCAGCTCTCGCGCCCACGCCGCGGGCACCTCGACCGAGATCCGGCCCGTGGAGTCCTCGACCCGCACCTCGGCGGGAGCGCTGTGCCGGTTCACCAGGAGGGCCGTCACACCGGCGGCAGCGGCCACGAGGAGTACCAGAGCCACCTTGCGAAGGCGTGGGCCCTGCCGGGTGGGGGTCGCCGTCGCCAGCCTTTCCAGCTCTTCCGCGAGGGCCTGCGCCGTCGGCCAACGGCGTTCCCTGTCGGGTTCCAGCGCCCGCAGCAGGGCCCGCTGGACGCCGGGATCCAGACCGGGCCGGAGCCGGTCCGGGCGCTCCATCTTGCCGGGCGCGCCCGGGACCGTCCCCGTGACCAGGTGGTAGCCGACCGCGCCCAGGCTGTAGACGTCGGCCCGCTCGTCCACGCCCCCGCCGGGCTCGGCCTGCTCCGGCGGCCGGTAACCCGCCGAGCCCGCGGCCAGCGTCAGCCCCGAGGCCTGCGCGAGGCTCTTGGCCAGCCCCAGATCCGCGAGCAGCACGCGCGGGGCGTCGCCGGGGGAGGTCCGCAGCAGGACGTTGGTCGGCTTGATGTCGCGGTGCACGATCCCCGCCTCGTGCAGCGCGGCCGCGCCCCGGGCGGCGAGCGCGGTCAGCCGCAGCGCCTCGGGGACGGCCAGGGGACCGGCGGTGAGCAGATCGGCGAGGGTGCCGCCGTCGGCGTACTCCATCACGAAGTACGGCCGCCCGTCCGGGAGTTCGCCGATGTCGTAGACCTGCACCACGCGGTTCGAGGCGGCCCGGCGCAGCATCCGCGCCTCGGACAGGAACCGCTCGCGCACATCGAGGCGCTGGGTCCAGTTGTCGGCGAGGACCTTCACGGCGACCGGTGCTTCGAGGACGTCGTCGTGGGCGAGCCACACCGTGCCGAACGCGCCCGTGCCCAGGCGCCGTTCGAGCCGGTAGCGGCCGATCCGCTCGACGGAGTGCATACGACTACTATGCCTGGGCCGAGATCCACCCGGAGGGGAGCACCCGGTGTACGAAGCGGCGCCCGCCGAGGAACTCGCACGGCGTGCCGCCGCGGGCGACCGGACGGCCCTGGACGAACTGCTCGCGGTGATCCGGCCCGAGGTGCTGCGGCGCTGCGGACGCTTCCTGCCCTGCCGCGAGGACGCGGAGGAGGCGGCCCAGGACGTGCTGCTCCAAGTGGCCCGGAAGATCGGCACGTTCGAGGGGCGCAGCCGCTTCAGCACCTGGCTGTACACGGTCGTCGCCAACTGCGCCCGGCAGAAGTACCGCGAGCTGAAACGGCGTTCGGCCGAACAGCCCGCCCCGATCGACGCCGAACGGCAGGCCGACCCGCGCACGACGAGTGTCATCGCCGGGTCCCGGATCGATCTGCTGGAGGCGCTGGACCGGCTGGAGCGCGAACACCCGCACCTGGTCGCGCCGTTGGTCTACCGCGACCTGTGCCAGCTGGAGTACGCGGAGGCCGCCGAACGCTCCGGGATCCCGCTCGGCACGTTCAAGTCCCGCTTGCACGAGGCCCGTAGGCAGGTCAGGCCCTGGCTGGCGGGCGCGCCGTGAGACTCACTCCTCGTCCAGGAGCGTGATCTCCGACCAGATCGTCTTGCCGTCCGTGGTGTGCCGGCTGCCCCAGCGCTGGGTGAGCTGCGCGACCAGCAGCAGCCCGCGGCCGCCCTCGTCCCAGGTCTTGGCGCGTCTGAGGTGCGGTGCGGTGTGGTTGGTGTCGGAGACCTCGCAGATCAGCGTGGTCGTGTCATGGATGAGACGGAGCCGGATCGGGTGGGCGCCGTAGCGGATCGCGTTGGTCACCAGCTCGCTCACCACCAGCTCGGCCGTGAAGGCGACCTCGCTGAGGTCCCAGCGGGCCAGCTGCTCCACGACCTGCTTGCGGATCGGCGCCACGAGCGCCGGGTCGGCGGGGATGTGCCAGGTCGCCACCTGCGAGGCGGGCAGGCCCAGGGTGCGGGCCACCAGGAGCGCCACGTCGTCGGTGGAGCCGCCCGCGGGGAGCAGGGTGTGCAGGACGCGGTCGCAGGTCTCGTCGAGCGAGTCGGCGGGCACGGCAAGGGCATCGCGGAGCAGGGCGTGGCCGGCGTCGACGTCCCGGTCCCGGCTCTCGATCAGCCCGTCGGTGAACAGCGCCAGCACGGTGCCCTCGGGCAGATCCAGCTCGGCCGACTCGAACGGCAGCCCGCCCAGGCCCAGCGGCGGCCCCGCGGGCAGGTCCACCTCGCGGGCCGGGCCGCCCGGCGTCAGCATCACGGGCGCGGGATGACCGGCCCGGGCCAGGGTGCAGTGCCGGGAGACCGGGTCGTAGACCGCGTACAGGCAGGTGGCGCCCACCTCGCCGGGGTTGCCGTCGCCGCCGGCCTCCGCGGACAGCCGTACGACGAGGTCGTCCAGGTGGGTCAGCAGTTCGTCCGGGGCCAGGTCGATGTCGGCGAGGGTGCGCACCGCGGTCCGCAGCCGGCCCATGGTCGCCGAGGCCTGGATGCCGTGCCCCACGACGTCGCCGACCACCATCGCGACCCGCATCCCGGACAGCGGGATCACGTCGAACCAGTCGCCGCCCACCCCGGCCCGCGCCGCCGGCAGATAGCGCGAGGTGGCCTGCGTGGTGCCCTTGATCGACCCGGCGCTGATCGTGCTGGGCGGCGCCATCGGCGCCAACGGCGATCTGCTGCTC